>CAYPTS010000011.1:9426-34599 GCA_964413825.1 uncultured bacterium | reverse complement strand
CGCATTGTTCGACGTGGTCAGGCCGAATACAAAAGCATACGAATTGAGGCACTTCGCATTTGAATCTATTTCGGAAGGCGGATCATTATCCCTGTTTCTGCTGGACGGGCACCAGAAACTCCTGGCGGTCTGTATGTAGTTGGGATATATCGCAAAATTTTTCTCAGGAGCGCCCGACGGAACGTACAATCCGTTTGCAGGAGCGGCAGGAAATTTCTCCTGCCAGTCGGCCGCATACATCTCGTACGCCATCGCAAACTGCCGCAGGTTGTTCATGCATGTCGTCCTGCGCGCCCGTTCTCTCGCTGTTGCCAGCGCGGGAAGAAGGAGCGCCGCAAGTGCGCCTATTATCGCCACAACCACGAGAATTTCCATTAATGTGAAACCCGAACGCATTACCCTTTTATTCATTCTCCCCTCCCTCAGCCGCCTGAAATACCCATTGCCAGTTTTATCAGGGGCATAAAAAGCGATATAACAATGAACCCTACTATGCCGCCCATGAAAACTATGAGAAGCGGCTCTATCATGGAAGTCATTGCCGCAACCGCCGCGTCGACCTCGGCTTCATATGCCTCCGCTATCTTTTCAAGCATGGCGTCCATCTGTCCGGTTTCTTCGCCTACGGCAATCATGTTGGTTACCATTGAAGGAAAAACCTTTGCCCTCAACATCGGTCCCGCAATGCCTTCCCCTTCCCTGACCCTGTTTCTCACCTCGTTTATGCCTTTTGAAACCACCTCGTTGCCGGTGGTATCCCTGACTATCTGCAGGGACTGCAATATCGGAACGCCGCTGGTTATCAATGTTGCAAACGTCCTTGCAAACCTTGCAACTATTGTCTTGGATATAACAGGGCCGAAAACAGGCGCCCTCATCTTGCCCATGTCAACGTAATACTTTGTAGCCTTTATCTTGTTGAGAATCTTGAAGAGAATAACCATCGCAACAAGAAATATTATAATAAGATAAAACTTCTGGGTCAGCAGAGTGGATATTTTCATCAACAGAAGGGTCGGGCCCGGCAGGTCTCCAGCTTCCATATCCTCAAAAATCTGTATGAAGGTAGGCACTATTTTTAACATGATGAACAACAGTATGCCCACGGTGACAACCGAAATAACCGCCGGATACGCCATTGCCGATTTTATCTTTCCCTTGAGTTTCGCCTCTTTCTCCATGAATTCCGCAAGCCTGTTCAAAACGGATTCCAAAGCTCCACCAGCTTCCCCCGCCTTCACCATGGACACGTATATTTTGGGAAAACTGGCCGGATGCTTTGCCAGCGCCTCGGAGAAAAGAGCACCGCTTTCAATGTCTTCCGACACCTTGCCCAGAACAGAGACAGCCGCTCCTTTCCGCTGTTCCTTCAACACACGCAAAGAACGAAGAAGCGGAAGCCCTGAACCTATGAGAGTTGCCAACTGCCTTGTGATTATCGTCAATTCTTTCGTTTTTATCTTCTGCGGTCCGAATGAAAGATTTATCTGCATCCCCTGGGACTTCCCTTTCTTTTTTTCCGCAGTTTTTGCCGCAGCGGGAGTTTTTTCTTTTGCAGTTTTTTTGGCGGCGACTGCCTTCGCCGGAGCGATGCCGGTAACGAAGTATCCCATTCCCTTAAGTTTGGATACCGCTTCCTGCATCTGCCCGGCTTCTATCGTCCCGGTTATGGGCTTGCCGCCCGATTCCATCGCACTGTACTGAAATTGTCCCATAATCCTTCTCTCATCCCCCTCACCCTAATCCTCTCCCCCAAAGGAGAGGTATGCAGAGAAAGGGCTAGTAGCCGTGTATTTCCTTGGCCACTTCCTCTATAGATGTTATACCCTCATTTATCTTGTCAAGTCCATCCTTAAGCAAAGTTTTCATCCCGCAGTCCTCTATGGCAATCTTTCTTATGTCTCCGAGCGTCTTTCCCTGGATAACCGCTTCCCAGAAAAGTTCGGTCGGGACGAGTATCTCGAACAGAGCAATCCGCCCTTTATACCCGCTTCTGCAGAACGCACAACCCTTGGGCTTGTAAAATTTCATCCCCTCCGCTTCTTCCGCGGGAAGGCTTATCTCCAGCAGTTCGCTCTTCGACGGCCGGTACTCTTCCCTGCATCGCGGGCATAAAACCCTCAACAGACGTTGTGCAATAACCCCCGCTATGGTCGAAGACAGGAGAAACGGCTCAATCTTCATGTCTATGAGTCTCATGATGGTACTCGGGGCATCGTTGGTATGCAGTGTGCTCAACACCAGGTGTCCGGTAAGCGACGACTGTATCGCCATCTGTGCGGTGTCAAAGTCCCTGACCTCTCCCACCAGGATAATATCCGGGTCCTGACGAAGAATGCTCCTGAGGCACTTCGCAAAAGTCAGTCCGATTTTTTCTCTTATCGGCACCTGTATCGCGCCTTCCAGCATGTATTCAACGGGGTCTTCGGTGGTAATAACCTTGACGTCGGGAGTGTTGAGTTTTCTCAGTATGGCGTAGAGACTCGTTGTTTTGCCGCACCCCGTGGGCCCTGTGGCAAGCACTATACCGTTGGGCTTGGTTGTAATATTGTCCACCTTTTTCATATTTTCACCGACTATCCCCAGATTTTCCAGTTCAAAAATCGTTTTCGCCCTGTCAAGAACCCTGATGGCAAGGCACTCCCCGAAAACAGTAGGCACCGTATTGATACGAAGGTCTACGGCCCTTCCCATCATTGACAGTTCTATTCTTCCGTCCTGCGGCAGGCGCCTTTCCGCAATGTCCATGCCGGCCATAATTTTGAACCTGCAAAACAGCGCAAAAGAAAGCCCTTTCGGCGGGTGAACAAGGTCGTACAAGACACCGTCGACTCTGTACCTTACGCGAAAATCGTCGGCAAACGGCTCCAGATGCACGTCGGAAGCGTTGTCCCTTACCGTTTGCAGGAGTATCAGGTCGAAAAGTTTAACCACCGGAGGAAGAGAGGCTATTTCCTCAAGCGAGGTAATCGTTGCATATTCACCCTGGTTTGCAATCGCATCCAGTTCGTCCATCTCTTCCACATCCTGCGCAAGCCACTTTATCAGGTCATCTATGGTCTCTATTTCCTTGCCGTAATGTGTTTCTATCGCCTGCCTTATGTCCTCTTCGTCGGCAAGAACCATTTTCGTTTTGTATCCGAGGATAAAAGAGATGTCGTCCTGTATGTTCAGACTCAAAGTGTCTCCTACCGCGAGCGTAAGGAGATTTCTTTCCAGTTTGATGGGAACCGCATTGTATGTCTTGGCAAGGGCGGAAGGAAAAACCTCCACACCCTTCTTATCTATTACGGTATTCTTCAGGTCTATGATTTCGATTCCGGACTGTATGCTGAGAACCCTTTTAAGTTCTTTCTCGTCTACGTACCCGAGGTCGACCAGAATCCTTCCGAGAAAATGCCCCGTTTTTCTCTGGCTTTCAAGCGCGGACTCCAACTCCTTTTCCGTTATAACTCCCTCGTCTATAAGCATTTGCCCGAGAAGTTTTTTTTCAGCCATTATTTATCGCCTTCCAGTTTTACGTCGGTAACGCCTTCCTCTATTTTCATAGCCATCATGGACTCGTCAATCAGCCCTTCGGCCGCAAGTTCGGCCTTTGCCGATATGGGGTCATACGAATACGTCATTACGTCTTCAAAGTTTATCTTGCCTTCCCTGAAAAGGTTAATAAGGAAGGAATCCATCGTGACCATGCCCATCTTCCCGCCAGTCTGTATTTCCGAGACTATTCTGTACGTTTTCCTTTCCCTTATCAGGTTCTGTATGGACGTCGTCGCAAGCATCACCTCAAATGCGGCTACCCTGCCGGGCTTGTCTACGCGACTCAGCAAAACCTGCGATATTATCGCAAGTATGGATACCGAAAGCATAACCCTTATCTGTTCCTGCTGTGCGACGGGAAAAACGTTGACTATCCTGTCCACGGTTCTTGGCGCACCCGTCGTGTGCAGTGTAGCAAAAACTATGTGTCCGGTCTCCGCGGCCGTTATTGCCGCTTCAATAGTATCGAGGTCCCTCATTTCTCCTACAAGGAATACGTCTGGGTCCTGCCGCAGTCCCCTCCTTAACGCCTCTTCGAATGTCGGGACGTCAACACCCAGTTCTCTCTGCGTAATAATAGACCTTTTATGCTTGTGATAGTATTCAATAGGGTCTTCAACCGTAATGATATGCTTGTCAAGATTTTCATTAATCCAGTCCACCATTGAGGCCAACGTCGTGGTTTTTCCCGAACCTGTAGGACCAACCACAAGTATCAATCCTCTCGGCCTTGTAAGAAGATACTTCATCGTCTTCTCCTGCAGGCCTATCTGCTTGAACGAGAGGAATTGATACGGTATTAACCGCAGGGACATGGCTACACTGCCTCTTTCCTTGAAAACGCTGACCCTGAATCTTGCTATGTCCTTGAAAGCGAAACCGAAATCCGTACCGCCGATTTTTTGCAGTTCTTCCTGGTGTTCCCTGGATGTTATGGCTTTCATATAATTTGCCGTATCTTCCGGGGTCAGAGGGTCTTTATCCACCTTGATTAGTCCGCCGTGCGACCTCAACATCGGAGGCAGTCCCACGTTTATGTGCAAATCCGCCGCATTTTCCTTTACCTGCAGAGTCAAAAGTTCCTCTATTTTTTTCGGCATTTTATTCTCCCGTCACGGAATAAACTTCATCAAGAGTGGTAATACCTCTTTTGACCTTCGCATATCCGTCTTCCACCATCAGTTTCATCCCCGCCTTTATCGCCGCTTCCCGCAGTTCCGAGGCAGGCGCGCGCCTCAACGCCATTTCCCTAAGTTCATCGTTCATGGCAAAAATTTCAAATACACCTTTGCGCCCGCGAAATCCCGTAAAGTTACATTCGTTGCAGCCCTTTGGCCTGCAAACATTCAGTTCCTCACCTTCCTTGACACGAAGCTTCTTTTTCATGTCGTCATCCGGCTCTATCTTCTCCTTGCAGTATGAACACAACACCCTCACGAGACGCTGCGCCATGACGCCCTGGACCGAAGACGCTATGAGAAACGGCGGCGCACCCATGTCTATCAGACGCGTTATCGCTCCGGGAGCGTCGTTGGTGTGAAGCGTACTGAAAACCAAATGCCCTGTAAGCGCCGCGCGGAGCGCAATGTCGGCAGTCTCGAAATCCCTGATTTCGCCGACCAGTATTACGTCCGGGGACTGACGCAGAAACGACCTCAATATCGCGGCAAACGTCAACCCTATCTCGGAGTTGACCGGCGTCTGATTGATACCGGGTATCTGGTATTCGACCGGCTCTTCAACCGTCATCAGTTTCCTGTCCATGGTATTCAACGTTTGCAAAGCCGCATACAACGTTGTGGTTTTTCCCGAACCTGTAGGTCCGGTAACCAGAACGAGGCCGCCGGTATATTTCAGCAACTCCTGCCACTTCGCAAGGTCATCTTCAAGGAATCCCAGTTCTTCGAGCCCCTTAAGCATAGCCGTCTTGTCGAGTATTCTCAAAACAACGCTTTCGCCGTATATGCCCGGCAAGGCGGAAACGCGGAAGTCAATGGGCTTGCCGCCTATCTCAAGCATTATCCTGCCGTCCTGCGGCAGGCGCTTTTCGGCAAGGTCCATCTTCGCCATCAATTTCACCCTGGCAATAACGGCTTTTTCTATCCTTTTAGGAGGCGCGACAACCTCGTAAAGGACTCCGTCTATGCGGAACCTCACCCTGAACTTTTTCTCAAGAGGCTCAAAATGTATATCGCTCGCCCTGCGTCTCAACGCTTCAACAAAAACAAGGTTGCATATCTTGACCACAGGCGCCTGCAGGGCAAGAGACTCATCGTCGCCTTCTTCCACGGCAGTTTCGGGCGTATCGAGGTCTATGGTAGCGCTACTCGCCTCCTGAAGCATCTGGGAAAGGTCTTCCATTGATTCCTGAGCGTAATATTTTGCGAGCAACTGGTCTATTTCTTCGGGAAAGGTTATCATAACCTCAACGGTGCTTATGGTTTCAGAACCTATAATCTTTTTGAAATAGTCTGTGGCAAGAATGTTAATCGGGTCGTCCGAAACAAGGACAATCCTGTCGTCCCCTTTCATTTCCCATGGAATTATTCTGTGCGCTTTCGCAGTCTTGGGAGGTATAACCGCTAATATCTCGGCAGGAACTTCCCTGGCGGGAAGTTCTCTCTGGACTATCCCCATCTGGAAATAAAAAGAAGGGGAAACCTCTCCGAACGGAAGCATTCCCCTGTTCTGGAACACCTCTTTTAAAGAATTGCCGGTACTTTCCTGCTCTTCAAGAGCGCCGTCTATGGCTTTTTTATCCCATAAACCGATGCTGGAAATTATATTGATTACTTCCTTTTTCGTCGGCATATTGAAATTTTATCACAAAACACCCCGAAAGTCAATCTGAAGGCAGGTGTTTTTTGATGGCTTCCGTGAGCCAGCGGGAGATGGTTTTATCCTGTTCTACCGCACTGTGCTTGACTTTCTTCATCAGGTCGACGGGAAGAATGAAGGTATATTTCTTGCCTTTGCCGGTTTCCGCCCTTTCCGCGGGTTTTTTATCCGAAGAATATTCAAACAACTTCTTTGCCTGTGGCCCCAGTCTTTTCATTTGTAAATCCCCCCTATTTTACCCGCCTTTTAATTTCCTTTGCGAGAGCCATGAAATCTCCGGCAGCGGATGAACTGCCCGCATAATCAAATATCGCCTTGCCGAAAGAGGGAGACTCCCTTAAGCGGCTGCACACGTTTATCCCGTTTTTGAAAACCATACCGCCGAACTCCTTTCTCAAAAGGGCAAGGCTTTCGTCGGTTATCCTAAGCCGCCTGTCAATCATATTCGGCAGAATGCCGAGAATTTCAAGCGGCGGGTTCAGTTTCTTTTTTATCTCCCCGACGGTCTCCATCATATGGGACAGACCTTCCAAAGACAGGTAGTCGCACAAAACAGGCACTATGGCAAAACCGGAAGCAGACAAACCGTTTACCGTAAGCAGGGAGAGAGAAGGCGGACAGTCTATCAGAACGAAATCAAAGGATTTTAAAACGTCCGTATTCTTGTCAGCGGCCTTCTTGAGAAAAAACTGGTTCTTACTTTTCGAGACAAGTTCAATTTCGGTATGGGCAAGCGACGTATCCGAAGGGATTACCGACAAATCCGCAAGATAACTATCCTGCATAACGTCTTCAATTCTTGCCTCGCCCAGCATTAAATCCGAAACCGTCAAATCCTCCGGTTTAAGCCGTATCCCCACGCTGACCGTGGCACTGCCCTGCGGGTCGAGGTCAATGAGCAACACTCTTTCACCCGTCTTGACCAGCGCCGCCGCAGTATTGACACAGGCGGTTGTCTTGCCTGTACCGCCCTTCTGGTTTGAAAAAGATATGATTTTCATACCGCTTAGTATACCCTACAGGAAAATTTTCATCAACTATGCAACGGAGGAGAGAAGAGAGAGGGCGTTGTCCCGCAGGATGCGGCGTTCAAGTCCGGGGTCGAGAGCAAGCGACTTCAGAAGATTGAAAGTTTCCGCCTGTCCGGTCCATGGAGAATCGGTCCCGAACATGACGTATCCCGGAGGATGGTTCATGATAATTCTTTTTGCCTGCTCCCTGTCAAGGAAATCCAGCGAAAATGAAATTTCCATATAGATTTCTCTTCCAACCATCAGACGTTCCACCTCGTCCCAGTCTTCCCATGCGCCCAGATGCGTTGCAACGAGTTTCAGGGCAGGAAACATCTTTTTTATCCTGATAATTTTCTCAGGGTCGGCCCTGCGGATTCTCTCAAAGGCAAAATCAAAACCGGTGTGAAGGACAAGCATAAGATTTTCTTTGCAGATTTTTTCGTATACCGGAAACAATTTCCCGTCGTCAATGTCAAAGTCCTGGTAATAAGGATGCATCTTTATCCCCTTGAATCCCTTTGCACTGACAATGCCGATTCTTTCCACCGCTTCGGGGTCGCATGGATGAACCGAAGGCAAAGGAATAATTCTGTCCGACCGGACAGCCTCCGACCATGCCAGTATGGGTTCAAACTGCGACGGTTTTGTCGCTATCGAACAGACGATGCTTTTCTCTATCCCGCACCTGTCCATTGAGGCAATAAGAGAGGCGAGTTTGCCGTCCAAACGAGCGGCAATTCCGCCCTCTTTTTCAAGTAGACCTATCGCCTTTTCCGCCAGGTTATCCGGAAAAGCATGCGTATGAAAATCTATTATCCCTTTCATTTTTCGCTCAAAATCCCGAATAACTCATTCGCAATCAAGATGTGTCCCGTAGGATTCGGATGCACCGGCTCTGCACAGAACGTTTCACTATCCCTGTATTTTAACTGCCTGTCGTAAATATCCTGCGTTTTCACAAGAAGTGTTTTGTGCTTTTTGCTCAGGTCGGCCACTGCCTTTCTGTACGGCAGTAGTTCTTTCTGTACCAGGCCGCGCCACCTGTCGCTCTTATCTCTGGTAATGTAAAACGGTTCCAGCAAAACTATTCCGCAGGAAAGTTTTTCTTTCGTTTCTCTGAGAACCTCGTCATAATACCCCATGAACTTTTCAGGGGCAAGGGTTTCCCACATGTCACCTTTTCTCAAAAACATGTGCTCGTCGTTAATGCCTACAAGTACGCTTAACCAGTCCGGCTTGTGGTAGATTACATCGTCTTTCCATCTTTGCTGGAGGTCAAGTATCGTATTGCCTCCTATCCCCTTGTTGATAATCTCAATTCCCCTTTCGGGAAAATTGGCGACTACCATGTCCCTGAAAAACTTCACGTACCCGGCGCCGTAAGGCGCAAATTCCCCCCTCCTGCCGCAGTCCGTTATGCTGTCTCCGATACAAACCATCTTCTGCCCTTTTTTTATCTTGAAATCCATGTTCCTCCTTGTAAAATTCATGGCGATGAAGAAAGCATTTCGAGCACAATCAGCGGAAGGACAGTTCCAAAACTTGTGTTTGGGAAAGAGGGAAAGCCACCCCGTTTTTCAGAGGGTGGAAGGGGCATCGCATCCCCATGTCTTGTATGGGGTTTCCCCTTTCCTCAAACACTTAGTTTTACCTGTCATGGAGCGTCGTGCGAGAAATGGCTTTCTTCATAAGCCCGTTTCTAACAGTTCCTTGGGGAATATGTTGTCGGGGCCAAGGATGCAATACGGGTCGAATACCTTCTTGATGCGCGCCATCTCCTTCAATCCTTCATCCCCGTACATAACCCTCAGCCACTTATGCTTTATCTTGCCGATGCCGTGCTCGGCGGCAACCGTTCCGCCCAGCGACAGCGCCTTATTCACGCACATCTCATAAACCTGCATCGCCCTTGCCTTTTCCTCATCCCCCGAAGGGAAGATGTTAAAATGCAGATGGTTTTCCCCTATGTGCCCGAAAAGAATGGTATGCAGTTTTTCACTCTTCATCACGCTCCCGTAAAAACCGTACATCTCGCTAAAATGCTCTTCAGGAACCGCAATGTCCATCGCAACCTTGGTCAGTCCTATCTTCTTGAAATACGCATTTATGTTTTCCGGCAGGCGGTGCCTGAAATCGATAAGTTTCTCATAGTTCTGTCTGTCTTCCCCCAGCCACGTATCGACCGCATTTTTTCTGTCGGAAAGTTCCGCCCATTTTTCCATCGCATCGCCGCCGGCACCGGTCTCCGCATATAAGGCGCATGCATCTTCCGGAATGCCCGGAAAATCCTTTTTCAGAAACTCCAGACTGCCGCGATTAAAAAATTCAAGGCTGTAGAGTTGTCCGCCGAAAACTTTTTTTATCTCACCGGCAATCTCAGGGATGTTCTCATGGCCGCGAAAAAAAAGTATGATAATGAGCCGCGGGGGCAGAGCGTCTACGAGGGCAACCTCCACCTCCGTTATCACGCCGAGGGTACCCTCGGAACCTATCAAAAGGTCTATGCCGTCCATGCCTTCCTGCGAGAAATATCCTGCTGAGCATTTTATGCAGGGAGTGCGGTATGAAGGAAGCGGCACCCTGATGTTCCCATAATCCAGTACGCCGTTTTTTTCACGGATACCTCCTCTTTCCACTTCCAGCACGCCGCCGGTTGCCAGAACCATTCTTATCTTCCTGACGTACTTTCTCGTGGGCCCGAACCTGCAGCTGTATTCTCCCGATGCGTTGGTGGCGGCGTTGCCGCCGATAAAAGCGGTTCGCTCCGTGGGGAACGGCGGGTAGAAAAAACCCAATTTTTCAATCTCGTTCAAAAAATCCTTAACGACAACCCCCGCCTGCAATAAAGCCGTCTTGTTTTTTCCGTCTATTCCCAGTATCCCGTTGAATTTTTCAAGTGAAACAACCGCCCCTTCTCTGGCAACCCTGCCTCCGACAGTCCCTGTTCCGCCTCCGGATACGGTAACGTAACTTTTCTTTATCGCACATTCCGCGAGAGCCTGCTTCAATTCCTCTTCATTATCTGGAACATATATCCTGTCCGCATTCCCGCCTTTGAAGTTTGACGCATCCTCCATGTAGGACAACATATCCTGCCTGTCTTCCTTAATTATCATTATCCAATCCCTTTTCAGACGCTTACGCCCATGAGAGTTATGCCGCTTTCATCGCACATTGAAACTGTTTTTTCTTCATCGAAGACAACGGTTTTCCCGGCCTCAACCGCGAGCAGCCGGCCTCCGGCGTCCTTCATGTTTTTTATCGTTTCGGGGCCCACAACAGGAATGTCAAAACGCGGGTCTTTGTTCTCGCCGGCTATCTTCACAACCGTAAAATCCCTGCAGTACCCGCCGGCTCTTTTTATCATCCGGTCGGTTCCCTCGACACCCTCGACAGCAATGACCATCCCGCCCTTCAGCGCGGCAGACTGCCCTGCCCTGTATTTCATGATATCCCGGAGAAGGGCACCTCCGATGTTAACATCGCGCAGTTCGTTTTCTCCCGGAGGCGCCTGTGTATAAACCTTTTCAAGCGCAAGTTCTTCAGCCAGAACGCCGGTAAGAGGAAGAACCTTGATTCCTTCCTTGGCAAGATAAGACGTCAAGCCGCCCAGAATTCTCTCGCCCTGCAGTAAACCGGCCTTTTCAAGCAGCGCTCTGCCAGAAACGTGAAGATTTCCGGCAAACGCGGTCTCCGGAGAAATCCTACCGATGAATACGAGTTCTTTAATGTTCTCCTTCTTGAGATAAAGCAGTATGCCGTTTACGTCCCCGGGCTTAAACGCTGCGCTTTCCGTAAAACCTACGGAAGAAAAAGAAAAAGGGCAGGTTGCCCCCGCACCGCTCAGTTTCTTATAAACGTATTCAGACAACCTGTCATCGCTTATAAACACGCCTATCTTTCTCACCTTGCTCTGAACTCCTTAAAAGCCGGGATTCGCGATTCGAGTTTAGGGATTCGGAAATGCCTTTTCTCTGCCTTTGTCTTTCCCGCTTGCCCCGTTTTTTCTTTACGGGGAACCTCCAATCCCGAGTCTTACTTTGCCACTATTATTGCCGGGCGATGCCACGCTCCGATTTTTTTATGAATTCAACAACGAATGAAATCTCTTCCGATTTCTCCATTTTTTCAATCCCGGCAACGGCATCGGAAACGTTCAATCCGGAACGGAATAGTTTTTTATAGACCTCTTCTATACAGGAAATCTTCTCTGCCTGAAAATTTCTCCTCTTCAGACCTATCTTATTTATGCCGTACGGCACTGCAGGATTTCCGTCCGCCGTAACGTAGGGCACTATATCCTTTACGATTTTTGAACAGCCGCCGGTTATGGAATGTCTGCCGACCCTGCAAAACTGGTGTATGCCGACGAGTCCGCCGATTATAGCGTAGTCTTCAACGATGACATGGCCCGCCAGCGTTCCGGCATTGGCAATTATGACGTTATTTCCGATTATGCAATTGTGCCCGATGTGCACGTAAGCCATCAGCAGGTTGTTGCTGCCCACAATAGTACTCTCGCCTTCCGAAGTTCCCGGATTTATCGTGACAAATTCCCTGATTGTATTATTTTCTCCAATCTTCAGGTAGGTTTTTTCTCCTTTGTACTTCAGGTCTTGAGGACAACTGCCGATGACCGCACCCGTGAAAATCCGGCAGCCTGCACCTA
The DNA here is from genome assembly GCA_964413825.1 of uncultured bacterium. Classification (GTDB taxonomy): domain Bacteria; phylum Ratteibacteria; class UBA8468; order B48-G9; family JAFGKM01; genus JAFGKM01. Next base: position 22,539 of record CAYPTS010000011.1, on the reverse strand, counting down.
TTTCCGTATGTCCCAGAATATGCACGTGAGGGCATATAGTACACCCCCCGCGGATAGTTACGTTTTCCTCAATGATTGAATAAGGCCCGATTTCAACGTCTTTGTCTATGCGGGCTTTGGATGAGACAAGCGCCGTGGGATGAAGTTTCATGTCAACTCTCGACAATTGTAGACATAAACACAGCTTCCGCCACAATTTTCCCGTCCACAAAAGCCTTGCCCTGTATGCGACCGACCTTGCTTTTCATCTTGACCACCTCTACCTGCATAACCAGCTGGCAGCCGGGCCTTACCGCTTTTCTGAACTTCACGTTATCTATGCTCATAAAATAGGCGAGTTTTCCCCTGTTCTCTTCCTTGCTTAACATCAGGACGCCGCCAACCTGCGCCATTGCCTCAACGACAATTACGCCGGGCATTACTGGCTTGCCCGGGAAGTGCCCCTGGAAAAACCATTCGTTCATGGTAACGTCTTTGATGCCTATCGCCTTGTTCTCGCTGAGTTCGACAATCCTGTCGACAAAAAGAAACGGGTACCGGTGCGGGATTATCTTGGAAATCTCCTCTGTATAAAGCGTCCCGTAAGAATCAAAAGACGGCGAAGGCATTCCAATACCGCTCACCCTTTCCTTGTTATACAGTTCCCTCATTTTCCTTATAAGTTTGGTATTTATCGCATGACCGCTTTTTATGCCGATTATATGAGCGGTTATGTAGTTTCCGAAGAGGGCAAGGTCTCCTATCAAATCGCTTATCTTGTGCCTGACCGGTTCGTCGCTGAACCTGAACTCGTTTTCTATAACACCCTTGTTTCCGTCAATTACGAGCGTATTTTTATAGTCAGACCCTTTGCCCAATCCGAGTTTCTTTAAAGACTCCACCTCTTCACGCAGGCAGAAGGTTCTTGCGGGAGAAATTTCTTTTTCGTAAACCTCCGGGGTTATCGTATACGAGGCATACTGCGCCTTCAACATGGTGTTCGGATAGTCAAGCATGTAGGATATTTTCAGTTCGTCGTTGGGCAGGGCGATTATATGAGTCCCGTTATCTGAAACGTATATCGGCTCCTTTACGGCAAAAACGTCTTTATCGCAGTTAAGCTCCTTAATCCCCGCTTTCCTGAAAAGCTCTACGAAAGGCTTGGCGCTGCCGTCCAGCCCCGGGCATTCACTGCCTTCCATTTCAATGAAAACGTTGTCTATTTCCATCGAATACAGGGCGGACAGAAGATGTTCAACGGTATGAATCTGGAAGTGTTCATTTCCTATGGAAGTGCGCCTTGGGAACCTGACGGTATCCAGCAGATTGTCTATTTCCGGTTTAACGGGCTGTGCATTCCGGACGTCCTTTCTTATAAAGATAATTCCCGTATTGGCAGGGGAAGATTTAAAAGTAATCCTGCTCTTTTGCCCGGTATGAAGACCCACGCCCTCTATGGAAACTGTATTATCAATTGTTTTCTGAATCTTCTTCTCCATAAATCTCCCTTATTTTTCTCTCCATCCTGTCGATTTTGTCTTCAAGTTTTTTTATCTTTTCGACAATTTCGGGCTGGCGCCTCGAATATGCCTGAAACCTCATGTCTTCCCATTTATCGCGGGCGGGAAATCCGGTTACGTGGGTATTGGGCGGGATGTTTTTGGTGACGCCGGCCTTGCCGCCGATTATGGCGTTGTCGCCCACCGTTATGTGCCCTGTGATGCCCGCCTGTCCCGCTATTATGACGTTCTTGCCTACGACCGTACTGCCGGAGATGCCGACCTGCGCAACGACGATTGTGTTTTCCCCTATGTATACGTTATGCGCAATCTGCACAAGGTTGTCAATCTTTACGCCGTCGCCTATGTACGTTTTATCGAACCTCGCCCTGTCTATGGTAACGTTTGAACCGATTTCAACATCATTGCCTATCTCGACCGTGCCTATCTGCGGAATCTTGAGATGCACGCCCTTCACAGTGGCAAAGCCGAACCCGTCCCCTCCTATTACCGTACCGGGATGGATTATGACCCTGTCGCCTGCTGTCACCCTTTCCCTTATTATGACGTGGGGATATATGAGCGAATCTTTTCCTATCTTCGTATAATGGCCGATGTACACGCAGGACCCTATTATGGAGCCGGCGCCTATTTGGACGTTATCCTCTATTACCGCATAAGGCTGTATCGAAACGTTGTCTCCTATGACCACGTTTTTCCCTATGACGGCCGTGGAATCTATTCCCGAGGAAAAAGTAACGGGCTCGGGGCCTACAACAGTCATTATTTTTGCGAACGCAAGCGACGGGTTTTCAACCTGGATGAGAGATGCGCTTACCGTGTTGCTTATGTCGGAAGGCACGATAACGGCAGACGCTTTTGTCGACTTCAAAAGCGGACGGTACTTGTTGTTGGCAATGAAAGTCAACTGCCCTTCCCTTGCTTCTTTGATGCCGGAAACGCCCGTAACGGTTATGTTGCCGTCTCCAACGACAACCCCCCCGACTATCTCCGCAATCTCTTTAACCGTCATCATCACTTACTCTTTCCGGCTCCCTTGTTTACCGACTTTATTATCTCGCCGGTAAGATTTACCGTATCATGGCCGTAGATTATTACTCTTGAATCAAGAATAGCGGTAAAACCGTTCTTTTCTCCGTATTTCTTGACTTCTTTTTTTATCTCTTCAAGCAGTTCGTCTTCAAGCACCTTTCTTTTTTCGTCAAGTTTTTTGTTAATCTCGCTCCACATCTTTGAAAATTCCTGTATTTTCTCTCTAAGTTCCGCCTCTTTTTTCGCCTTCTCGTCCGGCTTCATGATATCTTTTTTCTGTTCATATTCAGACTGCATCTTTTTTATGCCTGTTTCAAGATTGCTTACTTTCTTCTGCTCCGTTTCAACCTCTTTCATAAACTTTGCTTCCATTTCGGAGGCTTTCGTGAACTTTGAAAAAACTTCTTTTAAATCCACGTATCCGATTTTCACCGTCTGTGAGAAAGCGAGCCCCGGAAAAAGAAAGCCCAGTACGGCAACTCCCGCAATAAAAGTCCTTTTAAAATTATTCAAGGTATCCTCCTTTAAAACAGCTGTTAGTTGAAAGCTCAGAGTGTAAAACGATTTTTTTTCTGCAACTAACTATTCATCACTTGTCACTTAAAATGCGAAACTCATGCCGAAATGCCATCTGCCTTCAGGGTCGCCCTTTTCCCTGTCAAAGGCATGCCCATAGTAAATTTCTATTGGAGCGTTCAGGAAAGGAACAACCATCTTTACTCCCGCGCCCGCACTCTTGCGCAGTGAGCCGAATTCACCCCAGTCTTCCCATACGTTGCCCATATCAAAAAACAAAACGCCCTTTAGTATATCCTCATATAAAGGATAAATCAACTCGAAGTTTTTGGCAAATAATGAATACCCTCCGACGGGCTCGTCGGTTACAGCGTCTCTTGGACCGAGGCTTCTTTCCTTGTATCCCCTGACTGTTCCTATGCCGCCTCCGAAGAAGCGCTCGTAAATCGGGATTTCGGTAGTATCATCCAGTTCCTTTACAGTCCCGGCGTACATCCTGCTATGAAAAACCAGCTTGTTCAGGGATAAATAGAAATCGTTCTCCAACACCGGCTTCAGGAAATCAATGTCTCCCTGAAGCGCCTCACCCGCATATTCCAAAGACAACCTTGCAAGGTTCCCCTTTGAAGGAGACCTCCTGCTGTCGAGAGTGCTGTAAGAAAAACTGCCGGTGAGACTGTGTTTTCTCGCATCGCCCTCTTGTCCGATAAGGGAAGGTATTTCCATGTCGGAAAGTCCAATTTCCTCAATCCTCGCCGCCAGCCCCAGGGATGCCCTGTCCCACCTTCTGCCGATTTTCAGGGCGCCGCCGGTCCTCTGTTCCGTATAATAACTCCACTGCCTCCTGGTCCTGTACAAATCGGTTCCGAACCATACCGGCTTGTCGAACAAATACGGTTCCATGAAACTCAACCTGAAATTTCTCGCTTCCGTGCCGAGTTCCACCGTAAAAGCAAGATTCTGCCCGCCGCCGACAAAAGACGGCCTGCCGGACAGGTTGAAATTGGACTGCTGTACGCTTACAACCCCTATGATGTCGTCAATACTGCTGTATCCCCCGCCGATGAGAAAGATTCCGGTTCTTTCCTTTTCCTCAACGTCCACCACGACATTGGCAATATTGCCTTCATGGACAAACTCGGGATAGATGTCTATCTTCTCAAAATAGTTCAGGTCGAACAATCTGTTAAAGCTCGTTCTCATCTTGTCCGGAATAATTTTGTCGCCGGGCTCGACCCTTATTTCCCTTCTTATGACCTTGTCTTTGGTTTTGGTATTGCCTCTTACGATAATCTCGCCCGCATGATATATTTCTCCGGGCTCTATGAAATACGTTACGTCCATCAATCCGGGGGCTTCGCCTGCCGAAGGAATTTCTTCAACCCTTGCACGGAGATAACCCTTGTCCATGTAAAACGTGCTCAGGTTTCTGATATTTTCATTGGCGGTACTCCTGCTGAACAAACTGTTTTTCTCTTTTAAAGACAGGCGGTTTTTCAGTTCTTCCTCCGGAAACACAAGATTTCCCCTGAACCCGACATTCCCGAGAGAATACTGTTTTCCCTCGTTTACAGTTATTTCCACGACAAGCAGGCCGTCTTTTTTGTCCGCCGACACATCACCCGCAACCGTGGATTCAAGATACCCCTTGTCCGCATAATATGTCCTGATTTTTTCGAGGTCCCTGTCAAACAGGTCCTTTTTGAACGTACCCCTTATGAAGGGCATCTTCCTCTGTTTGACCTTCATCATACGCCGCAGTTGCGATTCAGGCGCGGAATCATTCCCCTCAAAAATCATCCGTTTAACGTAACTTCGCCCCTGTTCGTTTACCAACAACCTCAATATAACCTCGTCTTTTTCCGTTTCTTCTATTTCATGGTCAACCTCTATGAGGTAAAACTTTTTTTCCCTGTATTTTTCTTTCACCGCCTCGATACCTTCGATAAGTTTCACCTCATTTAAAATGTCCCCCTTTTTCATACCGAGAAAACCAGTGAGTTGTTTGCTCCTGAAAACCCTGTTGCCTGTGAACTTGATGTCTCCGATTACAGGGTTTTCGGTCACATACAACTTAATGTTTACCCCGTCTTTCTCCTCGGTTTCATACCTGACGCCCGAAAAGAACCCGGTTTGCGCAAGTTGCCTTACGTCATTTTTCAACACCCCTTCGTTAAATTCGTCGCCCGGCCTGGTTTTCATCAACAGCAGTATTCTTTCCTCACTCACGTTTCTGTTGCCGTATACGGTAATACTGATTATTCTGGCATCAGGAAAGACAAAAGAGGAAAAACTAAGCAGAAGAAACAGCAACGGAATCAGTAATTTTTTCAAGGTCTTCTCCTTTCTTGGAAATCCTTAAGGTAAGTTTTTTCCCCCCGCGGGGGCAATCAACCAAAATGGTGGAATTCTGCGGATAAATGTCTTTGAGCATCTCTTCGGAAAGCGGGTCTTCCACGTAACGCGAAATGACCCTTTTCAAAGGTCTCGCTCCAAACTCCGGACTCGTCCCCATTTCTATGAGAAACTTTTTCGCTCTGTCGGACACTTCAAGCGTTATGCGATGCTCTTTCATTCTTTCGCATACCGCCGACAGTTCCAGTTCGGCTATTTTCCAGAGGTGGCCTCTGTTCAGCGGATGGAAAATTATTATCTCGTCAATCCTGTTGAGAAACTCGGGTCTGAAGGTATTTCTGACCTGTTCCATCATCCTGTCCTTTATACTCCCGGGAAAATCATCCTCTCCGTTTTCCTGCCGGAAACCTATGACCGCCCTGTTTTTAAAAACATGGCTCCCGAGATTGGACGTCATAATAAGCACGGCATTGCGAAAATCCACGCTCCTGCCGAAACTGTCGGTCAGCCTGCCGTCTTCAAGCACCTGCAGAAGAAGATTGAAAATTTCAGGATGGGCTTTTTCTATTTCGTCCAGCAGAACGACACTGTAAGGCCTCCTCCTTATCCTTTCGGTCAACTGCCCGCCTTCTTCATACCCGACGTAACCCGGAGGCGCCCCGATAAGACGGCTAATAGAAAATTTCTCCATGTATTCCGACATGTCAATCTGGATAAGCGCCCGCTCGTCTCCGAAAAGGAATTTAGCCAGCGCCCTTCCCGCAAGAGTTTTTCCCACACCCGTCGGTCCGAGAAAAAGGAAACTGCCTATGGGCTTTTTCTTATCCTTCAACCCCGCCCTGGACCTCCTTATCGCCCTGCTTATCGCGGAAATGGCTTCCTCCTGTCCGATTAGAGTTTCGTGTATGGAATTTTCCATCTCGAGAAGCCTTTCCTTTTCTTCACTGCATATTCGGGAAACCGGCACTCCCGTCCATTGAGAAACAATTACAGCAACGTTTTCCTCGGTTATTACCCTCTGTTCCTCGGGTATGAGACTGTGCCAGTTTTCCCTGAATTCATCCGCCCTGTTTTTCAGTTCCCTTTCCCTGTCCCTCAGGGAAGCCGCTTTTTCATAATCCTGTTTTTTTATGGCATTCTCTTTTTCCCTTGTAACCTCGCGGATTTCCAGTTCAAGTTTCTCCATCTCTTCCGGAGGATTGAAAAGTTTCAACCTCTGGTGGCTGGCGGCTTCGTCTATAAGGTCTATGGCCTTATCCGGCTGAAACCTTCCCGTTATATACCTGTCGCTGAGCACCGCCGCAGACCTAATCGCCCCGTCCGAAATCTTCAGGTGATGGTGCAGTTCATACTTTTCCTTGAGACCGTTGAGAATCTTTATGGTTTCTTCCACGCTCGGAGGATTCACTGCTACCGGCTGAAACCTTCTTTCGAGCGCGCCGTCTTTTTCTATGTACTTTCTGTATTCGTCAAGCGTCGTCGCCCCTATGCACTGTATTTCGCCCCGGGCGAGAGCCGGCTTTAGTATGTTGGAAGCATCTATCGCTCCTTCCGCACCTCCCGCTCCGACCAGAGTATGTATCTCATCAATGAAAATTATGACATTCCTCGAACTTTTTATCTCGTCGAGCACCATCTTTATCCTCTGCTCAAACTCTCCCCTGTACTTGGTCCCAGCCACTATTGCGGCAAGGTCTATCATTATCAGTTTTTTGTCTCTAAGTATTTCAGGAGCGCTGCCTGAAGCGATTTTCTCGGAAAGTCCCTCGACAATAGCGGTTTTGCCGACCCCCGGCTCGCCAATGAGAACAGGGTTGTTCTTTTTCCTGCGGCATAAAATCTGCGTCAGCCGTTCTATCTCTTTTTCCCTGCCTACAACAGGGTCAAGTTTACCTTCGCCTGCAAGTTTTGTCAGGTCCCTTCCGAAAGCCTGCAGAGCGGTAAGTCTGTTCTTCTGATACGGCTGAGGGGAATAGCGCCTGCCGAAATTGCTCCATTTCTGCTGCGGGTCGGCAAGAAGTTCCTCGAAAATTTTGCGGGCATTCTTAAGAGTAATGCCGTTGTTCTGAAGAATCCTTGAAGGAAGGGTCTCTTCTGCGGCAATCATGCCGAGAAGGATATGCTCGGTACCTATGTAATTGTTAGTGTAAAACTGCGCTTCCTTGACCGCGAGTTCGAGAACTTTTTTGGACTGGATGCTTAGAGGCAAGTCTCCCACGTAAACAGGAACTCCTATCTTCATGTTCCTTTCCACATCGTTTTTTATCTTCTGAAATTCTATGCCCATATGGTGCAGCATGGCAACGCCGACACCCTGGGCATCCGAAAGCATTGCAAGAAAAATATGCTCGGGCTCTATCCTGTTATGCCCGTATTTCACGGCTTCCTTGCGGGCAAAATCCAGCAGAGATTTTACGCGTTCCGTAAATCTTTCGAACATACCCCCTCCCAGTTGCAGTATATTCTACCATATTTTCGGGATTTTGGCTAATCCTTCAACCTTTTCCGGCTACTCATATACGGAAACGCCCTCTGCCTGCGTCAGGGAAATAAATTCTTTCCTTATTCTTCTGGTTATCTCACCGGATTTTCCGCTTCCGATAATCCTTTTATCCAGAGAAATCACGGATATGATTTCAGCCGCGGTTCCTGTGAGAAAACACTCGTCAGCGGTAAAGATATCATACCGCGTCATTTCCGCTTCCTTCACCACAAGCCCCATGCCGGCGGCTATCTCCATGACGACGTTTCTCGTGATTCCTTCCAGCGCGCCGGCGGAAACAGGAGGCGTAAGCAGTACGTTCTTCCTTACAGCGAAAATGTTGTCTCCGGTACATTCGCTTATATATCCCCGATTATTCAGCATCAGTCCTTCACCCGCACCGGCATTAATCGATTCTATTTTGCCCATTATATTGTTAAGATAGTTGAGCGATTTCACTGCCGGATTTATGGCTTCCGGAGCATTTCTCTGGCTTCCCACGGTTACGACTTCCAGCCCTTTTTCATACAGTGCTTCGGGATAAAGTTGTATACTGCTCGCTATGATGAAAAGAGTCGGGACTTTACACTTGCGCGGGTCGAGACCGAGGTCTCCCGCTCCCCTTGTAACAACAACCCTTATGTAACTGTCTTTAAGTTTATTGGCCCTTACAGTCTGTATAATGGCGTTTTTCAGGTCGTAAAAATTGAGCGGCATTTCGAGCATTATCGCCTTTGCGGAATTGTACAGCCGTTCAAGATGCTCGTCCATCTTGAAAATCCTTCCGTTATACCCCCTGATACCCTCGAAGACCCCGTCACCGTAAAGCAGTCCGTGGTCAAAAACGGACACCTTCGCTTCTTCTTCCTGCACCAGTTTCCCGTTCAGATATATAAGTAGCCCCATTGCTATCCCTCCCTAATCTCTATCTTCTCTATCCCGCCTTCGTTTAAATATACAACTTTTGTGGCAAATTGCAAAAACTTCTCGTTGTGCGTACCTATGATAAACGTAACCCTTTTTTCCCTGTTGAGCGACTTTATCAGCTCAAAAAACACCTCCGACGACTTTTTGTCTATACTGCCGGTAGGCTCATCCGCAAATATTACCGACGGCCGGCATATCAGACTGCGGCATATGGCAACCCTCTGCAGTTCCCCGCCCGACAACTGCGAAGGATAGAAATCCTTCCTCCCTGAAAGATTGAACTCTTCCAGCAGAATTTCCGCTTCCCTGTAATATGATTTCAGTTTCAGGGATGTTTTCTCCTTTATCCATAAGGGCAGCATAACATTCTCGGCAACGGTAAGTTCCGGTATGAGATAAAAAAACTGAAAAATAAAACCGAACGTCCTGTTAACTATCGCACATTTTTCCGTCTCCTTGAGAGAGGTTATCTCTTTTCCATCGAGATAAACACTGCCTTCCGTAGGCTTATCAAGCAAACCGAGAACGTTTATCAGCGTAGTTTTGCCCGAACCCGAAGGCCCCATAAGTATCAGCATCTCCCCGCTTTCCACCTCGATATCCACCCCGCGCAGGGCGCGGACCCCGCCCGAATACTCTTTCGTTATATTTATAGCCGCAAGTTTATTCATTTCTTATCGCCTGTGTAGGATTAAGCCCCGCCGCCCGCTTAGCCGGATAAACACTTGCAAAACTCACTATCGCAATAACCGAAACGATTATCCACAGCAAATCCGACGCGGAAATCTCTATGGGCAGGCGGGACAAATCATATATGAATTCGGGAAGTCTTATGAACTGGTACCTTTTCAACAGCCACGCCAGTATGCCTCCCGCGGCAAGGCCGCAGGCAAGCCCCTTAAAACCGAGAATCAGCCCCTGGTAAATAAAAATCTTCTCCACTTCTTTGGCGGACAGCCCCAGTGCCCTTAGTATCCCTATTTCCTTTACCTTCCTGTAAACGGTTATCATCAGCGTTGAAGAAATGTTGAAAGACGCCACCAGGATTATCAGTCCCAATATAACCGCCATCGCTTTTCTTTCCAGCGCAAGAGCGGCAAACAGTATCTTGTTTTTCTGTATCCAAGTTGTCACGGTATATTCGTAATCGAGAACCTCCCTTACCTTCTCAGCCACCCTCTCGGAATCATAAATATTGTCCGTCCGTATGCCTATGCCATGCACCATCCTCACTGGATTCAGCATTTTATTGTCAAGCGAAGTAAACCCCATTGAAGAGTCGAACGCATACACGCCATACTCGACAATGCCCTCGACTCTTGTTTCCCTGCCGCCGGCCGCTGTCCCTGAAATTATCCAGACTGCATCTCCCACGTCAACCTCAAGTTCTTTTGCCAGTTCGCTTCCAAGGATGACGCCGGATTCCAATCCTGCAAATTCACCTTTTTTTATGAACTTGCTTATGTTTGTCACTCCCTCTTCGAGAGCAGGGTCAATTCCGCGCAGAATTCCGCCCAAAAGATATTTGTTTGACCGGTATATAACCTGCGTGGCAAGGTACGGCGACAATCCCTTTACCTCGGCAACCTCCTTTTTAACCTTTTCGGCAACCTGCTCATAATTGTATATCAGAGGCCTGCCTTCAACCGTTATCGTCGGATGCGCGCCGATTATCTTCCTTTTCAGTTCCCTTGAAAACCCGTTCATGACGCCTATCACCAGCATAAGAGCGACGACGCCTATGGCGATTCCGGCTACGGAAAAAACGCTTATGAACCATAGGAAACTGTCCGCACGCTTCTTCTGCCCTGCAAACTTCCTCGAAAGGAAAAAATTATACGAAATCATAGTTTTGATTATATCAGAAATCCATTTTTGACTGAAATCAATCTCTGTGCAACAATTATTTGCTTATCTTGCGGAAACATTATAAGGTTTGGACTATTGCGGATAAGGGAAAAAAATGGGCGTAAAAAGAGACAAAAACGGGACGGTAAAACATACGGAAGAAAACCTGAATTACATAGGTTTTCCGATGGGCGGCATAGGAACCGGAATGCTTTGCATGGAAGGAAACGGCGGGTTGACAAGCGTTTCCATACGCCATAAGCCGGAGATTTTCCACCAGCCGTGCATGTTTTCCGCATTCTGCATCAAGGGTAAACCGGCAAGCGCTCGCGTGCTTGAAGGACAGGTGCCGGCATGGAAGATATTCGGACAGCCGCAGGCAGGCAACGGACTGGGTTTTACATCTTTCGGTCTGCCAAGATGTCATACGGAATATTTCACTTCAAAGTTTCCGTTCGCAACCGTCATGCTGAATTATCCTGAAGCGCCACTGAAGGTGGAGATTACCGGATGGAGTCCATTCATCCCCGGCGACGAAGACAACTCGTCCATGCCTTTCGCCTCCATGGAATACACATTCATCAACGGCGGCAACAAACCCGTTGAAGGGATTTATTCATTCCATTCAAAAAACTTTCTTGAGGAAAAGGACGGCGGCGTCAACAGCGTTGAGTCCGCGGTAAAAGGGTTTATACTCCGCCAGTCCGGCTCAAAAGATGCTCCGTGGAAAGAAGGGAATTTCTGCGCCGCAGTGCCGGAAGAAAAAACAACCATTGACTGCCGGTGGTTCAGGGGCGGATGGTTCGACCCGCTAACAACGGCATGGAAAAACGTGAAAAAATGCTCCTGCATATCCAACCCGCCGTTTAAAACCGGCGACCCGGGTACGGGCGGCAGTCTTTACGTGCCGGTAAAAATACCTGCACGTGGAAAAAAAACAGTCAAACTGTTACTTTCGTGGTACGTGCCACAGTCAGACGTGCGCACGGGAGAAAATACCAACAGTGAAACGAAAACATTTCACCGTCCGTGGTATGCCGGCAGATTCAAAAATATAAAAGAAGCATCCACCTGCTGGCAGAAAAATTACGACACGCTCAAGAAAAAAACGGCACAGTTCACTGATTGTTTTTACAAAGCCACACTGCCCGGAGAGATTGTCGAGGCAATTGCCGCAAACCTTACCATACTGAAATCCCCTACTGTCTTGAGGCAGGCGGACGGACGGCTGTGGTGCTGGGAGGGCTGCTGCGACAACTGCGGATGCTGTGCGGGCTCATGCACCCACGTGTGGAATTACGCGCAGGCAACCGCCCATCTTTTTCCCAGACTGGAACGTACGTTGAGACAAACCGAATTCAACGAAATGCAGGATGAAAACGGCCACCAGAACTTCCGCGCCTGGCTTCCGATACGCCCGTCCGACCACAAGGGATACGCGGCGTCCGACGGACAGTTGGGCGGCATCATGAAGATTTACAGGGACTGGCGCATCAGCGGCGATACGGAATGGCTCAAAGAGCTGTGGAAGAAAACGAAAAAAAGTCTTAACTACTGCATAGAAACCTGGGACCCCGAACACAGGGGCGTCCTGCAGGAACCTCACCACAATACCTACGACATAGAATTCTGGGGACCCGACGGAATGTGCGGAAGTTTCTACCTCGGTGCGCTCAAAGCCGCCTCGGCAATGGCAGAAGCGCTGAACGACCCGGTGCCGCTTTACGCAGAACTGTACAAAAAAGGAAAAAAACATCTTGAGGAACGCCTGTTCAACGGAGAATATTTTTATCAGGAAATCCGGTGGAAAGACCTGAAAACCCCTGACCCGATAAAGAAGAAAAACTTCGCATCCGAAGAGGCAATGAAACTCATAGCAAAAGAAGGTCCCAAATACCAGTATGGCAAAGGGTGCCTGTCAGACGGGGTGCTGGGCGATTGGATTGCTGCGGTATGCGGTTTGGACGGTATCCTGGATGACAGGAAAGTGGAAAAACACCTCCTGTCCGTTTACAAATACAACTTCCGTAAATCTCTGCTCAACCACGCCAACCCGCAAAGGCCCGGTTTTGCGCTGGGCAACGACGGCGGGCTTGTGCTTTGCACCTGGCCCAAAGGCGGAAAACTTTCTCTGCCGTTCCCTTACAGCGACGAAGTATGGACCGGAATTGAATACCAGGCCGCATCCCACCTTATGATGCACGGCAGGATAAAAGAAGGATTGGAAATAGTCCGCACGGCGCGGGCAAGGTACGACGGAAGGAAGAGAAACCCGTTCAACGAGTACGAGTGCGGACACTGGTACGGAAGGGCGCTGGCTTCCTACGGACTTCTTCAGGGCTTAACCGGCATCCGCTACGACGCGGTGGAAAAGACCCTTTACGTCAGGCCGGCCGTCAAGGGAGATTTTTCCTGTTTTATCAACACCGAAACCGGCTACGGACTTGCAGGGGT
>CAYPTS010000011.1:0-9326 GCA_964413825.1 uncultured bacterium | reverse complement strand
AGGGAGATTTTTCCTGTTTTATCAACACCGAAACCGGCTACGGACTTGCAGGGGTCAAAAAAGGGAAACCGTTCATCAAGGTTTACTCCGGAAAAATAGAAATGAAAAATATAAAATATGCGCCTTTCAAAAAATAAGGAGCATCTCATGACGCCGAGAAAAAAATTCATCGCCGCCTTGGAAAGGAAACCGATTGAAGGAAGGGTGCCGCACTTTGAACTTGTATTTTTTCTTACGATGGAGGCGTTCGGGAAGGTACATTCTTCGCACAGGTCATATCATCAGTGGGACCAGATGAGCGAAACCGAAAGGCGTCTGCACAGAAGAGAAATTGCGGAGATACACGTAAAAACAGCGGAGGAATTTGAGCACAGCGCAATATTTCTGCACCCGAACCCCAACACGATAGAAGAAACGAACCGGCTGATTGACATAGTCCGCGGCATTTCCGGAGACAAATACTTCCTGATGGTGCACGGGGACGCCACCTTCGGCATCCCCTCCGGAGAAACAATGCTTGACTTCGCCTTCAGGATGAAAGACGCACCTGAAAAACTCAAACAGCAGGCGGAGAAAATGGTAGAGGATGCCCTGAACAAAGCGGAACAAATAAAAAATCTTGACGGTTTTGCCTTATGCTCCGACTACTGCCTGAACAACGGGCCGTTTTTAAGCCCTTCCATGTTTTCGGAATTCATTGCTCCGTATCTTACAAAACTAATTAAAGGATACAGGGATATGGGTTTTCACACAATAAAGCACACCGACGGAAACATAATGCCCATTATCGACCAGCTCGTGCAGGCAGACCCGCATGCGCTCCACTCCATCGACCCGCAGGCCGGCGTGGACATCAAAGAGGTCAAAAGACTCTATGGGGACAGGGTATGCCTGATAGGAAACGTAAACTGCGGCCTTTTGCAGACAGGCACCGACGAGCAGGTTGTCGAATCCGCAAAGTATGCGCTCCGGTGGGGGATGCCCGGATACGGATATATTTTTTCAACGTCAAACTGCATCTACACCGGCATGCCTCTCGACAGGTACAAACTGATGCTTGACGTCTGGAAAAAACACGGCAATTACGCCTGATACCGGTATGGCTTCATACAGATAGCTTTGCGATAGTCCGCCAAAGCGTCAATGGAGGATTGGCTGTGTCGTCAGCAGCGTGCGGCGTACTATATAGTACGCCTCCTCGCTTCCTCCTTGCCGCCATGCTCTCTGGCGAACTCAACCGGTATTACGATACAATTTGCCTAAAAACTTTGACAGTATTGAGCGGATGTGTTAAGTTTTAAAGAACAAAATCATAACCCGTCTCTCTGTTGTCATTGCGAGCCGCATTTCGGCGTGGCAATCTCATGAGATTGCTTCGTCGCTTCGCTCCTCGCAATGACAAAAAACGTGAGTCCGGGGTAAAGGCGATGAATCAAAGTCCCTCACCATGAAAGCATATCATGGGAGCGTTCGGGGCAAGGAGGCACCATGAAACTGGGAGTATTTTTGGTTCTTTTCAGCGACAAAAAGTTTGAGGAAGCGCTGGACAAAGCAAAGGAACTTGGACTGGATGCGGTTGAGTTGGGAACGGGCAATTACCCGGGTAACAGCCACTGCAACCCGGATGCTCTCCTGAAAGATGCCGACGGCATAAAAAAATTAAAAGAAGCAGTGAGCAAACGCGGACTTGAAATATCCGCTCTTTCCTGCCACGGCAATCCCCTGCATCCCAATCCGGAGATTGGGAACGCACATAAAGACACCCAGAGAAAAACCATCCTCCTGGCGGAAAAACTCGGCATACCCCGCATTATCACCTTCTCGGGATGCCCGGGGGATAATGAAAATGCCATCTATCCAAACTGGGTTACATGCCCGTGGCCAGATGACTTTTCAACAATAGTCAAGTGGCAGTGGGAGAAAAAGGTCATACCTTATTGGAAAGACGAGGTTAAATTCGCAAATGACCATAACGTAAAAGAGATATGCCTTGAGATGCACCCGGGATTTGTAGTCTATAATCCGGAAACCCTTTTAAAACTCAGAGACGCCGCAGGCAAAACGATAGGCGCAAACTTCGACCCCAGTCATCTTTTCTGGCAGGGAATAGACCCGAATGCCGCCTTGAGAAAACTACAGGGTACCGTCTACCACGTCCACGCAAAAGATACCAGAATAGACCCTTACAACACATCCGTCAACGGTGTTCTCGATACAAAAACGTACCTTGATGAAATCAACCGCTCATGGCTCTTCAGAAGCGTGGGCTACGGGCATGGTTGCGAATTCTGGAACGACTTCGTATCTAACCTGCGTCTCATCGGGTATGACGGGGTATTGAGCATAGAACACGAGGACAGCCTCATGAGCGTGGACGAAGGACTGCAAAAAGCGGTGGATTTACTTAAAAACGTCCTGATAAGACAGCCCAAGCCGAAGGCCTGGTGGACATAAGAAACAAGATGTTTATTTCACCCTCACCCTGTTCCCTCTCCCCCTCAAGGGAGAGAAACAGGCGTTAAAAATGAAGAATAAAGAGACGGCAAGGATAATTGTGGCGGGTTCCGGAGGGCAGGGAATACTCACCCTCGGCAAGATTTTTTCCTATGCCGCCATGCACCAGAACATGCAGGTTTCATGCCTTGCTTCTTACGGGGCAGAGATGCGAGGCGGCTACGTCTACTGCACCATCGTGATATCCTCCAGCAAAGACATTTTTTCCCCCGTAAGTTCGGAGATAGACATCGGCGTATTCATGAGTGAAAAATCATTCAAGATGCTCGGTTCATACCTCAAAAATGATGCCCATATTATCCTCAACTCGTCCCTGATTAAACGGACAGGCCACGCCGGAAGTTATAAGATTGCAGAAATACCCGCAAGTGAAATAGCCGAGAAAAACGGCAGCATAAAAACCGCCAACATGGCGGCGGCCGGGGCGCTGGGACATATCATAAACGAAAACTTCTTCAGGTTTACCAAGGCGGGGCTCTACTACGGGGCGGGCAGGCTGATACCAAACAAACAACTCTACAGTATAAGCAAAAAGTGCATTGAAACCGGATGGGATACGGTCAATGGAAAAGAACGCAGAGTTAGAAAAGATTGACGACTGTAAATACCTTATCCCCAGAACCGGCGACATGCGCGTTCCCGGCATCCTTTACCTCTCGGAAAAACTCCTCGACAGGGTTATCGCCGACGACGCCGTTTCACAGGTGGCAAATGTCGCAAAACTGCGCGGTATTACGGGCTACAGCCTTGCCATGCCGGACGTGCACTGGGGTTACGGCGCGCCCATCGGCGGGGTCGGCGCATTCGACGCGGAATCCGGAGTTATCGTCCCCGGCTTCGTAGGATTTGACATCAACTGCGGAGTGAGGCTGATAGGAAGCAATCTGACCGCCGGCGACGCCAAGGACAAACTGGAAGACCTCGTAAACCTCCTGTTTTCCCGCATCCCCCCGGGAGTCGGTTCCAGCGGAAATATGCGCCTGAAAAGGAAAGAACTGGAAAAAGTGGCGGATGAAGGCGCGGCATGGGCGGTGAAAAACGGGTTCGGCACGCAAAGCGACATTGAAAACACGGAGGAATACGGGCGTCTGAAAGACGCCGACCCGGATGCGGTAAGCAATAGGGCATACGAGAGAGGGCAGGAACAACTCGGCACGCTCGGCTCCGGCAACCACTTTCTTGAAATCCAGCAGGTCTCCGAAATTTACGATGAAGCAACTGCGGAAGTCTTCGGAATATTTCCGCAACAGCTTACCGTCATGATACATACCGGCAGCAGGGGATTCGGCTACCAGGTATGCAGCGACTACCTCGACAGGTTCGGCAGGGTTGCGGCTGAATACGGACTCAAACTTCCGGACAGGCAGTTGGCCTGTGCGCCTGCCTCATCAAAGGAAGGAAAAAAATATTTCAGGGCGATGAATGCGGCGGCAAACTATGCATTTGCCAACAGGCAGATGATAACCCACGGAGTCAGGGAAGTGTTTTCCGGAGTATTCGGAATGCCTTGGGAAAAATTGCAGTTATCCCTCGTTTACGACGTTACGCATAACATCTGCAGGGTTGAAAAACATTATGCGGATGGAAAGGAAAAAACCTTGTACGTCCACCGCAAGGGCGCAACGCGCGCTTTTCCCAAAGGGCGCCCGGAACTGCCCGGCAGGTATAAAAACACGGGACACCCGATAATAATACCCGGTACCATGGGAACCTCATCCTACGTCCTGGCAGGCACGGAAAAGGCACTGGAAGAAACATGGGGCAGTACCAGCCACGGCGCGGGAAGAGTAATGTCCCGGCATCAGGCATTAAAGGAAAACAGAAACAGGTTCATAGACTCGGAACTTGCCGCACGGGGAATACTGGTCAGAGGAGTCAGCAGGAAGGGCCTGGTGGAAGAGATGCCCGAAGCATACAAGGACATAGACGAGGTGATACGGGTGGTAGAAAGCGCCGGCTTATGCAGAAAAATCGCACGCATGGTACCGCTTGCCGTTGTGAAAGGATAGCATGGAAACGATACTTCTCGAAAACCGTAAAATTCCCTGCAGGAAGGTCCGAAGAAAAGTCCGGTCAGCCAGACTGGAAATTGAAAACGGCATACTCACCGTCATTTTGCCTATGAGGTTCACGGGAGAACGGGAACTTATCGAACGCCACAAAAAATGGATAACAAAACAGGCCGCACGGTACGGGGAAATCCGGGAACTTGCGGAAACGCTCGAACTCCGCAAAGATATGGACGAGGAAAAATTCAGGAAAATTTCTGAGCAAAAAATAAACCTGTTCTGCAGGGAACTTGGAGTCGGAGTAGACAAGATAACGTTCCGGAAACTCAAGAGCCGATGGGGCAGTTGCAGTACCGACGGAAAAATCACGGTAAACACACTCCTGCGGTTTCTTCCCGACCGGCTGATTGACTATATCTTGTTCCACGAGGTTGCCCACAGGGTTGTAAAAGGGCACAACAGGAAATTTTACGGTATAATAGAAGGCAGGCTTGGAAACAGAAAAGCGATGGAAAAAGAACTTGCCGCTTACTGGCATATTTTTCAGAAAGATAAGTTTCCCTCTACCCTGCGGAGAGAGAGGCAGGGTAAGGAGGATAAAGGAAACTCCTCATGAAAAAATACAGAAACGCACTCGTTCTCGGCGGCGGCGGCGCAAAAGGATTCGCGCATCTCGGGGCAATTACCGCTCTCGAACGGGACAAACTCCGCCCGGACATTATCTGCGGCACATCCGCCGGCTCGCTCGCGGGCGCCTTCTACGGCCTGTACGCCGGCAGAATAGATGAACTTGAAGACATAGAGAGTACCCGGGAATTCAAACTCCTCCAGGGAATAAAACTTGAAGCGGTTGAGTTTGAAAAAGACAGACAGGGCTTTTTCATGAAAACCCTGTCAACGGTAAAAAAAAACCTCCTGCTGGTAAAAATGCTCAGGGACAACGCACTGGTACAGAAAGAAAACGTAGAGCCCGCATTCAAACAGCTGTTTGGGAATATGAACTTTGAGGACCTGCCGATTACACTTGTTGCAGTTGCCTTTGACCTGGTATCCGGCAGAGACATATACATAAAAAGCGGGCCCCTGTGGAAAGGCATCCTCGCCTCCTGCTCCATACCCGGAATTTTTCCGCCTGTCGAATACAATGGCATGCTGCTGGTGGACGGAGGGATTACAAACCGCCTGCCGGTAAAATGCGCCGTATTGTCCGGAGCGCAAAGCATAACCGCCGTCGACCTTGCCCTGCCGCCTTCCCCTGAGAAAGAAATGAACTCCGTAGTTAACCTGCACCTGCGCACGGACGAACTCCTCGCTTTCAGGTTCGACCTCTACAACAACGAAATGGCAGACCTTGTCCTGAAGCCGGAACTCGAAGATATGAGGTGGTACGAATTCAAAAAATACAGCCATGCGATAGAAAAAGGCCGGAAAATGGTAAAGGACAGCCTGCCGCGGATAAAAAGAGTAATGAGCCGGTCGTACCGTTACAAGAAAAGCATCGGAAGATTCCTCGGCCGGGACAGCATTCCTCCCGCCGTCCTCCCCTCCGAATACATCATGCTGTAACCGGCGGGGAATTACAGTTCGGGAAGAAGGACTACGCGGACATCTTTGATTTTCTTCCATTCTCTGTCATTGGTAATTACGTAATCCGCTCCACATACGGCCGCAGTGGCAATCTGGACGGCATCAGGTGTTTTCAGTCCGTATTTGGCCCGGAAAGTCACGGCCATATCGGCAACCTGAAGGTTCAAGGGGTATATGCTGACCAACTCCGAGTTTGTCAGACTGTCGCGGTATTTTGCCGCAAGGCTTTTTGCACCCGTCTTTTCGGGATACGTAAGCACCTCGATATAGGTTACTACCGAAGTAATAACAGGAACTCCAAGAGCATATACAGAATCGAAAAGATTGCTGAGTTTTTCGATATACACGGGATGTTCTTCGAAGAAATATATAAACGGGGCTGTATCCATGAAAATTCTGTCTGACGGGTCAAGTTTCAGTCCCATTGAGACCTCTCCTTCCGGATGTAACGGTCAATATCCGCGTTCTCCCAGAGTTTTTTCCCGGTGCCGCGCATCCTGCGGAAATCACCTTTCCCGCTGTCCGCATAACCGGCCTTTTTGCACGGGGTCAATTTTGCGATGGGACTACCGGCACGTTCAATTATAATTTCTTCATTCCTCAATTGAACGATATTAAGAAATTTTCCGAGGTTCTTTCGCGCCTCGACCGCACTGATTTTTGTAGGCATAGATACCTCCCCTCTCCTATCATAATGATTATATCGATTGCTATAATCATTATACTGCATGAAAACCTTTGCGTCAAGGTAGCCATATAACCGGTGCTATTCTTTTACGGGTTTGCCGGAAGGGTCGAGCAGCCACCGGGGGCGCCTTATGAACGGGCCGTTGTGAAATTTCTGCTCTATCATGCCGTGTTTCTCAAGGTAGTCAAAACAACTGCGCATACATCCCCGCGACCCCCCGATGCCCAGTCCGCCCTGTCCCCATTTCTGGATATAGTGATGCCCCTCTATGATATAGCCGGAAGGATGCTCTGCGGTCTTCCGCCACTCTCTCGTTGACATGGGCCAGCAGAACTTATATGCAGTCTCTTCCGTAAAATTCTGTTTCATCACGTCAAAATGATAGCCCGGGAAGGCCTTCGGTATGAAAGGCGATACGCGCGGGTCCCCGCCGTGATAAGCAAGCGTACACGTGCCCATGTTGACGTCCGCCCACCGATAGGTCTTGTCCTCAATCTTTATCTCCACAAACTTCTTTTCCTTTACGTGGGGTATGGCGCCGGGACATCCCTTAACACACGCCATATCAAGTTTGCATATGGTATTGGGCTCCATGAGCGGGTCGGGTTCCAGTTCAAGGTCGGTGAGTATCGCCGCAAGCCTCTGGCGCGGCCCGAATTTCTTTGTGAGGAACACCTTTGACCAGCCGATTTCACCCACGCCCGCCGCAACGCCTGCTATGCGTATTGCGAGCCAGACGTCCGGTGCAACTCCTCCGGGCCTTAAAGGTTCCACGGGCGTCTGCGCTTCAGGGACACCCGAATAGACAGGCACCCCTTCATAACCGAAGTCCTCTATGAAACAGCAGGTCTCGTAGAGAGGCATCTGCAGAAAATAGGTGTTGAGAAGTCCGGAATAGTCAAAGTAGGTATAGTTCGGCCAGTATGTGCCTTCCTCTATCCCGCGCCAGCCGCCGCGCACAATGCGCCTGCCCACGACTATCACTGACTTCGCTTCGGGAAAAATGCTCGCCGGGTGCATCCTTACCGGCGCATCTTTGAACCTCTCTATATTAGCGACCCCAAAAAGGTCAAGCCCGCGTGACAGTGCATATTCTTTTATCTGTTTTTTCGTCGGTTTTTTATTCATTGGTATCCCTTGCCCCGAACCGTCGTCATTGCGAGTGTTTTTTACGTGGCAATCTCATTGAGATTGCTTCGTCATACAAAACATTCCTCGCAATGACAATCAGTAAGGGGTCTTGTTTTTCCTTTTTAAAATCTGTACAGGTCAGCTTCAGTTTTGACCGTCCACGCTTCTCTCTGGCGGAACGGCAGTTCAAACCTGTTGGTTATCCTGCCTTTTCTTTCGAGATAGTCCGCATAACTTCTTATGCACACCGCCGCCAGACGGTCAGGTCTGCCTGCAGGATGCAAATAGTTGGGCTGCACTCCGTTCTTACAGGAAGCACACCTTTTATAATCAATTTCCGCCACGGTCATCTTCTTTCCGGCGATGACGATTTCTTTTTCCCCCTTAAACGCACCGAGCGGACAGAAATCCTTAAGTTCACTGCTCCTCGGACAGATGTCTTCCGTAAGGATTGGGTCCGGCTCAATCTCCGCATCGGTAAGAATCATCTGGATGCGCTGGCGCGGCCCGAACTCCGGGGTAAGAAGAACTCCAAGATATCCTATCTCTCCCACGCCCGCCCTGACTGCGGCATCGTCAAAATCCAGCAGTACGTTCGGCTCCGGACTACCCTCTTTCACCGAAACGCCCATAGGCGGAACCTGCGGCGGGATGTTGGGCAGAGGGACCGCCTCCCACCCGTTGTCCTCAAGAAACTCCGAGACTGTAAATGTTGTCAACGCTATGAAACGGTTCTCCAGCCAGTCATAACCGAACATTGAATAATTACCGAAATTGGTGCCCTCCTCCACTCCCCTCAAGGTTCCTCTTGTAATACGCCTTCCCAGCACTATGACGGACTTCGTCTCCGGAAAGATTGAGAGCGGATGTTTCTCCGCAGAAAGTTCATCAAACCTTTCAACGTTTGCAACGCCAATTACATCCGCTCCCGCCTGCCTTGCATACTCCTTCAGTTTTTTCTTATCCATGTTTTTGTTCTCCTTTCTCCGGGCATACCCTTATACACTCCTCACACACATTTGCATGTCTTTTCTGCACGCCCCATTTTATTTTATTGACCGCCTTTACCACTTCCTCCATGTCTTTTTTCTTCGGGACAGGCATATCGGCATCTATCCCGTAGTACTGCAGTCCTTCCTTTCCGCTCAAGCCGTAACGTTTCGCCCAGTCGCATGAAAAACAATCTATTGCCGGCAGATGAAAAACCTTGTTTTCAATTTCCAGTTTGACGCTTTTATTCTTAAGCGCCGACGTAGGGCAGGATGAGATGCACGGCTTCTCGCATTTTTCGCATGCATATCCCCCGGAATAGAGCGGGTCGTTTCCAAACGGACAGTCTGTAACAACCGCTATGAATCTCTGCCTCACCCCGTATTTTTCCGTAATGGGATAGCCGT
>CAYPTS010000010.1:20799-40755 GCA_964413825.1 uncultured bacterium | reverse complement strand
TGGAAATTTACTGCCCCTGCTTTTTACCAAGATTCCTTATGTCGGAATTTTAGCTCAAAAACAATACTTGACAAAAATTTTATTTGTGATAAACTTCATCAATAAAAGATAATAATTCATCATAGATGAATAAAACAATGGCAAACAATGAGCTGGTGAAATCCCTTATGAAAGGATTGGACATACTGCAGGCGGCGTCCCGCAGTGAGGACGGTGTTTCTTTGCAGGATATAGCCAACGGTCTGGGCATGAAACTGCCGACCGCGCATAACCTTGTGCGGACCCTTGCGGCAAGGCAATTTTTGGAACGCAAGGGGAAGCCGGTACGCTACGGTCTGGGCATATCGGCGGTTGAGCTGGGCGAAGGGTACCGCCGGCGTGTTTTCCTTGTGAATGCAAAGGCGGTAATGCGTGAACTGGACGGCAGGTTGCCTTCCGCAACAATTACTCTGGCGGAACTGGTCAGCGGGGAGGTTACCGTTACACTGAGGCTGAGCCCTGAATTGCCGGGGCAGTTTGAATATCCTGTAGACAGAAAGTTTTCTCCATACAGCAGTATATCGTCTCTGGTTTTTCAGGCATTTTTGAATGAACGGCAGAGAGAATCGTTTCGCCGCCGGTATCCATTTTATGAATACGGGGGGCATCTCTGGAAGAGCATTGAATCCCTTGATGCGTTTTTAAAAAAAGTGGTCAGGGCAGGTTATGCATATCCGGAGTTTTTGTGCAAGGACGGCTCACTGCGGTTGGCAGTCCCTGTATTTGATTCAGGTAAGTCCATACGCGCAACTATCGGAATCTGCCTGAGGGAAGGCAGGCCGTCTCAGGCAGAACGGAAGGCATACATAAAGGAAGTATTGAAAGCGGGTAGAAGGTTGTCGTCGCAAGACGATAGACTTTAAGTCAAAATATGAGGAGGCGGATTATGTTGAATGCAGAACAGGTTAAAAAGACAGCGAGGAGTCTCGGTGCCGATAAGGTGGGCATTGCCTCTATTGACAGGTTTGAAGGAGCGCCTGTACAGATGGACCCGCGGCAGATAATGCCCGAGGCGAAAAGCGTTATCGCTATGGCTTTCAGGGTGAACCGTGGCAGTTTGAGGGGGATTGAGGAGGGGACGTTTTTCAGCAACTATTCTTCAATGGGATACGGCGGACTCACGTATCTTTACATGCCCCTGGTGGTAATCAACCTGGCAAAGTATATTGAAGATTACGGGTTGGAGGCAATCCCTTACGGGCACCAGAGCGACTGGCGTGCAATTGATAACGAGGGCAATTCATTGAAACGGAGCCGGCCGGTTGCGCAGGGAAGGGCATGCCCCGATGTTATGGTACACCTGCGCATTGCCGGTTACCTTGCGGGACTGGGCGAGATAGGATACAGCAAGGTATTCCTGACCCCCGAGTTTGGTCCCCGTCAGAGAATAGGAATAGTTATAACTGAGGCGGAACTTGAGCCTGACCCGATATACGACGGGCCTCCGCTGTGCGACAGGTGCATGTTGTGTGTCAAGGAATGTCCGGGGAATGCCATAAGCAGGGAAGAAACCGTAAAGGTTACGCTTGCCGGTCATGACGTGGAATGGGGGAAGATTGACTGCAGTGCCTGTGCGGTGGCTTTCACCGGAGCGCAGTTCGTGGAAAATCTTGAAGAGGGCGAAGAAAGCTATCTTGAAGGAGCGCCGGCCAGGCCGTCTTCCATTTCGCCGTTTTACAAGAAACCCAGGAATCTCTACAATAGCGGCCAGGCAATATGCGGAGGCCGGGGATGCATGAGGGCATGCATGATACACCTGGAAGAAAAAGGCGTATTGAAGAACAGGTTTGAGAAACCTTTCCGGCGGCGCAAGCCGTGGCTGGTGGACTGGTCAAAGACGGCAGATGATTCTAAAGAAACTGTAGAAGGTGTAAAGATAGAGGCCGACTGACACAAGTAAAATGGCCTCTGAAAAAGTTCTGCACAAAGCGGTATTATTTCTTTTTGAAATACACCATGAGGACGGCGAGGGCGGCGGGGGTAATGCCTGAAATTCTGCCTGCCTGTCCAAGAGTCAGGGGCTTGAAATCTGAAAGTTTCTCACGTATTTCAAGTGAGAGTCCCGGTATTTTGCCGTAGTCTATGTCTGCCGGTATCTTTATTTTTTCAAGGTTTTTGAATTCTTTTATTTCCGAGAGCATCCGTTCAACGTAGGGCGCGTACTTTGCTTCTGTCTCCGCCTCCTTAAGGATTTCGCCGGGATATTGCATCTTTAATTCCAGTTCGTTAATCCTTATTCCAGGTCTTTTCAGATATTCGAAAAGGGTGATTTTTCCGTTTTCAACGGCAATTTTCCTGTTTTTCAGTATCTCGAGCAATTCGTCAATCTGTCCCTTCTTTATGTGCGTTTTGACCCATTCCTCCTTGCTTACAAGGCCTGTTTTGTAGCCGATTTCCCTTAGCCGCAGGTCGGCGTTATCCTCGCGCAGCATCAGCCGGTATTCAACTCTTGAGGTGAACATGCGGTACGGTTCTTTTGTGCCTTTGGTGGTAAGGTCGTCGAGCAGTACGCCGATGTATCCGGTTGTCCTGTCAAGAATGAGGGGCGCTCTTTTCCTGATTTTCATGGCGGCGTTAATTCCCGCGAGCAGTCCCTGTACCGCGGCTTCCTCGTATCCCGTGGTGCCGTTTACCTGTCCGGCCAAAAACAGGTTTTTGATTGTTTTGGTTTCGAGAGTGGGATAGAGTTGCGTGGGCTCCACCACGTCGTGCTCTATGCCGTAGCCGTATCTTTCTATCTTTACGTTTTCCAGTCCTTCTATCGTTCGTATGAACGCATCCTGCACGTCAATTGGCAGGCTGGTGGAGATACCGTTGGGGTAGTAGGTATTTGTCTCAAGACCTTCCGGTTCAAGAAATACGTGGTGCCGCGGGTGGTGCGGGAACTTGACGATTTTATCCTCGAGGGAGGGGCAGTATCTTACGCCGGTACCGGTAATTACTCCGGTAAAGAGGGGGGAGCGGTCAAGGTTCTTTCTTATAATGTCATGAGTTTTTTCATTTGTGTAGGTTATGAAACACGGCGCCTGCTCTCTGTCAATCCTGTCGGTCGAGAAGGAAAAAGGTACGGGAGGGTTGTCGCCGTACTGGGGGCGCAGTCTTTTGAAGTCTATTGTTTTTTTATCGAGCCGGGCGCAGGTGCCCGTCTTGAAGCGAAGTATCCTGAAGCCGAGATTTTTCAGGCAGGATGAAAGCAATCCGCTGGATTTTTTTTCTTCAATCCTTCCGGCCGGAAAATTTTCCATTCCCATGTGGATGATTCCGTTAAGGAACGTTCCGGGTGTCAGTATGACCGTTTTCCCGCGGATTTTTCCCCTGCCGTCAATTTCTATTTCTGTAACGGTGTCTCCGGACACGGTAAGGGCGGTTGCTTCGCCTTCAAGTATTTCTATGTTTTTTTCCCTTGCGAGGATGTCCTGTATGTAACGGGCGTACTTATTTCTGTCCACCTGCGCTCTTGATGACCATACAGCCGGTCCTTTGGAAGCGTTGAGCGTCCTGAATTGGATGCCGGAGGCATCTACGGCCTTGCCCATTTCTCCGCCGAGCGCGTCCAGTTCTTTCACCAACTGGCCTTTGCCTACGCCGCCGACGGCAGGGTTGCAGGAAAGGAATCCTATTTTGCCTTTTGTGAATGTGACCAGAAGCACAGAAAGCCCGAGCCTTGCCCCGGCGAGAGATGCCTCGATTCCCGCGTGTCCCGCCCCTGCCACTATTATATCGTATGTTTTTGCCATTGGAATTCAATAATTATATAATAATCCCTGTATTGCATACAACAGGAGATAACATGCGGAAAAAGACATTAAGGCTCGGCGTAGTCAGTTCCATAGGGCGCGGCGCATCGATTGCGTCAATTTATTCAAAACATCCCGGAATTGAACTTGCGGCAATGTGCGATGCGGATAAAACCGCCTTTGAAAAGGGGCGAAAGGAATTCGGCCTGAAAAAAGGCTCTTACCGCGAGTATCTTAAATTGGATGATATGCTGGATAAGGAAGAACTGGACTGGGTAATCATTGCCACAGGCGACACCACACATTATGAACTCGGGAAAAAGGTACTGAAGGCAGGCGTAAACCTGTATGTGGAAAAACCCATGTGCGTCACGCTGAAAGAAGCGGACGACCTGTGGCGTACTGAAAAGGAAACAGGGAGAAAAGTGGTCGTGGGGTGTGAATTGAGGTATCATGCGGCCGTAAGAAAATTCCGCAGGATTCTGCGCAGGGGCGATATAGGAAGGATGGTACTCGGATACGCCATCAGTACGCAGAAGAGAGGGCATACATATTTCCGCAGGAAATACCGCAACAGTTCTTACGGGAGTACCCCGCTTATGCAGAAAGGCATTCATCTGATGGACCTGGTGAATGATTTCGTGGATGCTGACCCTGTAAGCGTTTATGCAAGCGGAGGCAGGGATTTGTTCGGGGGCAGGAAGGACTGCCGCGGGAGATTCTGTACAAAATGTCCCGAGGCGGGCACGTGCGACTATCATTACTATAGCGGTGCCGTAGGAGGGGACAAGGGGATAGACAAGAAAAAGGTTTTGCCGACTCAGACAGCCTGTGTTTTTGACGCAGGCATAGATGTCAATGACAACAGCCTTCTTCTTGTCAACTTTTCCAACGGCGTGCGCATGAGCGTCGCAGAGATATTTTTTGCCCCGGACAATGCATGGAAATTCATGCTGCAGGGAACAAGGGGGTATGCCGGCCTTGTGATAGGAGAAAAAAACCGCATCGAAGTTTTCCGCTCATGTGATAAAAAGCCAAAGATAATAAAAATCGATGCGAAAGGAATTGGCCACGTCGGCGACCTGGAAATGAGAGATACTCTGGTAAAAATACACTTTTCAGGCGGTACAATGTCTCCCACCGCTCGTGAAGGGCGCGCCGGAGTCGCCGTACTGGAAAAAGCCATGGAAAGCGAAAAAACGGGAAAGGTTATGAAAATCCCATGGCCCGACAGGAAATAATATAACGATTATGGAAAATCTTACGCCTATGCTGAAGCAGTATAACGGGATAAAAAAATCTTATCCGGGATACATACTTTTTTTCCGCCTGGGCGATTTTTACGAGATGTTTTATGACGATGCAAAGGCCGCCTCGAAAATCCTTGACCTTGTCCTCACCGGCAGAAGCGCCGGCAGTGCCGGCAAGGCGCCGATGTGCGGCATTCCGTATCATGCCGCGGATTCCTACATTGCAAAACTGATAAAGGCGGGGTGCAAGGTTGCGATATGCGAGCAGGTCGAAAACCCTGCAAAGGCAAAGGGGATAGTCAAAAGAGACGTTGTCCGCCTTATAACTTCGGGCACGTTTGTAGACGAGAACACACCGGATTCAAGGTACCTGGCTGCCATATGTCCGGATGGAAAAGATACGGGGTTGGCGTTCATTGATTATTCTGAAGGCGGAACGATATATGCCAACCGGTTTCCGGACACAAGGACGGCGGCGGAACTTGTTTCAAAATTTCCCGTGTACGAGTGTATTTTTCCCGCGGGCGGCAAAGAATTCCTCGATGAGTTTTTCGTTCACCCGTTGATAAAATCAAAAAAAATCACTTTCAGCGAGTGCGAGGACTGGACGTTTAACCTGGACATTGCGAAAAAATCCCTGTGCGGGCATTTCGGGACGAAGACGCTGTCCGGCTTCGGCATTGAAGATATTCCTCCGGCAATAAGAAGCGCCGGCGGCCTCCTTGAATATATAAGGCAGGTAAACAGAAAACCTGTCGGCCATATCACGAAGCTTTCGCTTTACACCGATGCCGACTATCTTTACATATCGCCGTCGGCGGCCCGCGGGCTCGAAATAGACAGTCTTGTTTCCGTACTGGACTGCACCGTTACGCCCATGGGCAAAAGGATGCTGAAACACTGGGTATACCATCCTCTGCTCGATGCCGGTAAAATACGGGAAAGGCAGGATGCCGTTGAGGTGTTTGTTGCAGACACGGATATACGCTCTGCCGTTCTCTCCGTGTTTGACGGTATTACCGATGTTGAAAAGGCGCTGTCAAAAATAAGCTGCGGATACGGCACAGGGGTCAGGGAAATCATTGCCATAAACAACCTTCTTGAGAGAATCCCTGAATTAGCGGGGATACTGGAAGGGCAGGGCGCTGTCAGCAGGTTTTTCAGCGGAGATATGGATATACCGGAGTTGAGGGAATTTTTATCAAAGACGGTTGATGCAGGGGTTCCTGTCACCGGATATGAGGGCAGGTTCATAAGGCCCGGGTATGACAGGGAGCTGGATGAGTTAAGAGATGTAAGGAATAACGTTAAGGAATGGTTGAGGAATCTGCAGAGGGAAGAAATTGAGAGAACGGGAATAAATTCTCTTAAGATAGGTTACACGAGCGTTTTCGGGTATTACATAGAGGTAACCAGGTCAAACCTTTCTCTGGTGCCGGGAGACTACATAAGAAAGCAGACGCTGGTTAATGCCGAGCGTTTCATTACGCCGCAGTTAAAAGAATTCGAGGAAAAAATACTTACTGCCGAAGAAAAGATACTGGCAATAGAAAACAGGATTATTGAGACGGTGAAAGCGGAGATTATCAAACATGCGGCGCGGATACACACAATATCTTCTTCAATCGCATCTATTGACGTTTTGTGCTCGATGGCGATTGCTGCCCAGGAGAATGACTACGTAAAACCCGTAATCCATGAAGGTCTTGAGATATCGGTCAACAACGGAAGGCATCCGGTGGTGGAAAAAATGCTCGAAGAGTTTTTTGTGCCCAACGACATACTGCTGGACGGACAAGACAATCATTTTTTAATAATAACAGGGCCTAACATGGCGGGCAAATCAACCTACATACGACAGTCGGCTCTTATCGTCATAATGGCGCAGACCGGCAGTTTTGTGCCGGCGGAATCCGCAAGTATAGGGCTCGCAGACAAGGTTTTTACCCGCATCGGCGCTCATGATGAAATAAGCAGGGGGCAGAGTACGTTCATGGTGGAGATGACCGAGACTGCGGATATCATCAACAACCTTTCAAAGAGGAGTCTGGTAGTTCTCGACGAAGTCGGCAGGGGCACCAGTACCTATGACGGTTTTTCTCTTGCGTGGGCCGTTGCCGAGTATCTGGCAGGAGAAAAGGTGCGGACTCTCTTTGCCACCCATTTCCATGAACTTACCGCGCTTTCGGAAAATGATGCCGGCGTGAAAAATTATAACGTAGCGGTAAGCGGAAGCGGGAAGGAAGTTGTTTTTCTCCATAAGATAATGCCCGGCGGCACCGATGAAAGTTATGGCATTCAAGTTGCACAGATTGCGGGAATACCGGCGGGAATCATAAAAAGGGCTGACGAAATTCTTTCCAGACTTGAACTGCAGGGTACGCTGCGCGAACACATAATGGAAGAGATGCGCGGAGACAATCCTTCGCTTTTCAGAGAGGCGGAGAAATCGCCTTACGAGGAAATCAAGAAAGACGTAGAAATTCTTAAAAAGATAAAGGAAGAGGTAATATCCATAGACGTTGAAAATACGGCGCCTGTCGAAGTCAGCATGAGGCTGAAAAAACTGCAGGAGCAGATTGGGAAAAATGGGAAAGGTTAATTTTCTGCCGGGGGACGTGGTAAACAAAATAGCCGCGGGCGAGGTCGTGGAAAGGCCTGCCTCTGTTGTAAAGGAACTTGTGGAAAACTCCATCGACGCGGGGGCGGAGAACGTTTTTGTGGATATACGCTCGGCAGGCAAGACGCTGATTTCCGTCAGGGACGACGGGAGCGGAATTGAACCGGACGACGTTGAGAAAATTTTCCGCAGGCACGCCACCAGCAAAATAACGACTGTCGCCGACCTTTACGGGATACGTTCCATGGGGTTCAGAGGAGAAGCGCTTTACAGCATAGGAGCGGTTGCAGACGTTATTCTGAAGAGCCGGCACAGGGATGGGCAAACCGGCGGAAAAGAACTCCACATCAGAGGCGGGGAAAATCTCGGGTTGAAGGACATAGGCCATCCTGGCGGGACAACGGTGGAGGTCAGAGAATTATTCTTCAACACGCCCGCACGGAAAAAATTTCTAAAATCAGACGCGACGGAATTCAGGCGGATTCTCAACATTATTGTGCCGTATGCCGTATTTTTTTACGACAGGCGTTTTTCTCTTTACCGCAACGGAAGGAACGTTTTTATCTGCAACCCTTCTCCCGATTTCGCGTCAAGATTCTGCGATGTCGTAAACGTGGACAGAAAAAAACTGATTTCCGGGGAAAAAGAACTGAAAGAAAGAGGTCTTTCAGCAAATGTCATTTTGGGAGACATAAATCTTAAAAGGCCCGGCAGGGACAGGCAGTACATATTCATCAACGGCAGGCCTGTTTATAGCCAGCCGCTGGCATATTCGGTCAATCAGGTATACAGGATGATTTTCCCCAGGGATGTGTACCCTGTGTTTGCCGTATTCCTTGCTCTGCCTTTTGAGGATATCGACGTAAATATCCATCCGTCCAAAAGAGAGGTGAAACTCAAAGACGAATCCTTTATTTCTTCATTTCTTTCGGAATTCTGCCGGGAAATTCTTCTCGGCAAAGGCAGGCCGGCATCCGCGGTCAAAAAAACTGCCATTTATTTTGAGGCGGGCAGGATGGAGACAAAGCCGTTTGTTTCAGAAAGTGTGAATGAATCCGATATCTTTGGAGAAAAACAGTCTGTCGTCCAACCCGTATCGGACATGGCGCAGGAACCTATCAGGACGAGGCTGTCCGAAGCGTCTTATATAGGCAGTTATCGTAACAAGTACCTGTTATTTGAGTCGCTGGATGCTTTGCTTGCGATTGACCAGCATGCCGCTCACGAGCGGATAAACTACGAAATTCTGAAAAAGCAATTTGAAACCGGCAGGAGGGATATTCAAAGACTGCTCACGCCCCTGTTGATAAAACTTCATCCGGAGGAGATGTCCGCATGGGAGGAGGGAAACAGGAAGATTGAAGAGGTGGGGTTTTTGACGACAAGGTGGGACAAAGGTTCAATTGCCCTGCACGGCTTTCCACAGGTTCTGAAAAATCCCGAAGCGGCGGTGAGAAACATCCTTTCTGAAAAAGGCGTTGAAAGGTTTGATGCCGAGACTCTTGCAAGAAAAGCGTGCAGGGGTTCCGTGCTTGCCGGAGAGAGGATAAGACCCGAAGAGGCCGTATATATCAAAAACGAACTGCTCAAGTGCGAAGTACCCTTTGTCTGTCCTCACGGCCGTCCGACCGTCGTGGAATTCACGGAATCTTTTTTTGACCGCCAGTTTTTGCGTTGAGCAGTATAACCGGGTGCAACATGAAAAACGGAGGGGATGTGGAGAAGGGCAGGAACGGAAGCCATAAGGAAGCAATACTCAATTTTATCTATGAGAACCAGCCCATATCGAGAATCAGGATAGGGGAGGTTACCGGCATTAGGCTGGCCACCATTACCGGGGTGGTAAGGGATTTGCTTGCGAAAGGGCTGGTCAAGGAAACAGGAAAACTGAAAAACCGCCAGGG
The DNA here is from genome assembly GCA_964413825.1 of uncultured bacterium. Taxonomy (GTDB): domain Bacteria; phylum Ratteibacteria; class UBA8468; order B48-G9; family JAFGKM01; genus JAFGKM01. Next base: position 31,205 of record CAYPTS010000010.1, on the reverse strand, counting down.
TGTGGGAAGAAAGGAAAAACTTCTTGAAATAATACCGGAAGGGAAGTATTTTATCGGGTGCGAACTGATTGCTTCAGAGGTAAGACTGCTTCTGCTTGACTTCAGCGGCGGAATACTGAGCCGGAAGTCCGCCGTCCTGGCGTCCCGGAGAAAAGGAAGTTCCTCCATACTTTCCGAGATATCAGAGAATGTAATATCCTTCGTGAAATCTGCAAAAATACCTTCCAAAAAAATATACGGTCTGGGTTTTGTCGACCCCGGAGTTATCGACAAAGAAAAAGGCGTTTCAATTTTTTCATCCATAATGTCCGGATGGAGAAACGTTCCGGTGAAGAAATATCTTGAGAGAAAACTCGGATTCAGGGTCTTTCTGATAAACACGTCGCTGGCAAAGGTTCTTGCAGAACACCTTTTCGGCAAGGGAAAAGGTATAGACAACCTGATTTTTGTGGAATATGGCAAAGGTATATCCTGCGGCATCATAAGCGGCGGGAAACTTATAGGCGGTGATATGGATATGGCGGGGGAGATGGGGCATTTCAATCTTCCCTGCAGGAATGAGAAATGCAGTTGCGGAAGGACAGGATGTCTTGAGGCTGTTGCAAGCTTTACGGCTATTGAGAAAAAAACGTGCGATTTGCTGAAGGCGGGACTGCCCTCCAGTCTGCATGAATTCAGAAAAAAGAACGGATGCTATTCCATTGTTATTGACGAAATTGTCAAAGCATTTGAGAACGGCGACCCGCTTGCTTCATCGGTCATGAAAGAATCTTCGATGATGCTGGCCTCTGCAGTAGGCAATGTCGTGAAACTTCTGAACCCGAAACTGGTAGTACTTGAAAAGAATTTCACGTTGCTGGGGAAAAAGTTCACGGAGATTTTTATGCAGGACATAAGGGAAAACATGTTGTACGGCGAACACGTGCGCTTTGAGATTTCCGCAATGGGAGAGGAGCAGGCAGGATTGGGGGGCGCCGCCCTGACGCTTCAGCATTTCCTGAAATTTGACAGGTAGTTTTTTTATGCTATAATTTACCGGATAGTAAATAATGAAAACGATAAAACATGGGTTCCGCGCCGCTTGTCATTGCGAGGAATTTACCCCGTAGAACGGGGCACGGCGCCTCGCAATGACAACACGATTCGGGACAAGGAGGATATGAAATGGAAGAGGAGAAAAAAGAGGTATTGTACACGGGTTCGGATACGGAAGGCGGTATAACTTCAGGATACAATATGAACGACGGCGTGCCCTTGAAGGTGCCGTATTCCTTTTTCGGGTCAATCTATGACGAAGATGAGGAAGCGATGGTGCTGAAGGCGATGAAGCAGGAATCCCAGACCATGGGTCCGCAGGTAGCGCTTTTCCAGAAAGAATTTGCTAAAAAATTTGAGGCTAAGCATGCGTTTGCAACGACCAACTGCACTACGGCGATGCACGTTGCCACGCAGGCGCTCGGTATAAAGGAAGGGGACGAGGTGATTGTTACCCCCAATACCTTTATCGCTACCTCTCTTGTGATTCTCAAGGAAGGAGCAAAGCCGGTATACACTGACATTGACCCGAAAACTTTTAATATAGACCCGAAGCAGATTGAGGATAAGATAACACCGAGAACGAAGGCTATTTACGTGGTACATTACGGGGGACAGGTCTGTGACATGGACCCCATCATGGAGATTGCAAAAAAACACAAACTTTTCGTGATGGAGGATTGTGCGCATGCCCACGGGTCGAAGTATAAGGGAAGACAAGCAGGGACTATCGGCGACCTGGGCTGTTTCAGTTTTCATTCGCTGAAGAACATGACCACCCTGGGCGAAGGCGGCATGATAACAACCAACAATGATGAACTTGCAGAAAGAATACAGCGTCTGCGGTGCATGAGTCTGACGCACTGGCCGCCGGAACAGAAGGTTTTCGAATTTGCGGGATTCAGGATGGAAAAAACCGACGTAAAGGATTACTGGATACCCTCGCATTTCGACGTTATTACAGATGACGGGAAATGGGGGAATAACTACCGTATGAACGAAACCCAGGCCGCAGTGGGCAGGGCGCAGTTGAGGAAACTTGATATGCTGGTAGGAAAAAGAAGGGAAAACGGACGGTATCTTAATGAGGGATTGAAGGGCATTAAAGGTATAACTCCGGTCTATGAAGACCCGAACTGTTTCCACAGTTACCATCTTTACACACTCTGCGTGGAGGCGGAAGAACTGGGCGCTTCAAGGGATGACTTCATGCGGGTTCTATACAGAGAAGAGGGGATACAGGGGATACAGCATTACCAGCCTTCTTATCACCTGACAGGAATAAAAAAACTTTACAATTATCCGGATAAACTTTGTCCGAATGCGGAAAAATTCTTTTACGGCAGGGAAACAAACCTGCCTATGCATCCGCGTCTGACAAAAGAAGACCTTGACATGATGATTACGGGGATAAAAAACGCAGCCGAAAAGGTGCGCAAATAACGGGAGATAAGGAGATAACATGAAAACAAGGATAAAAAAGAGTCCGTTTCCAGTCATGGAGAACATGACGGTAAAAATGGTAAGGGAGTATCTAAAGAAGAAACGTTCCATTATTGTCCCCCTGGGAGTGATTGAACAGCACGGATACCATCTTCCTTTGAGCACCGATGCGCTCATAGCGAGGGATACAGGAAGACTCGTCGGAGAAAAAACCGGCATAATGACCGCTCCTGTGATATACACGTCGTTTTCCGGAGGCGGCCTGCCCGGCACCATTAATATTTCCCCTTCGGTGATGTCGCTTGTTGTCAGCGATACGCTGATTTCGCTCGTTTCACAGGGGTTCAGGAACATCTACCTTCTCTTGTGCCACGGAGGCAGTGAGAATGCGAGGGCGCTGGACAATGCCATCAAGATTCTCCTCCGCACCAACCCTGCCTTTGAAAAGGCGATGATAGCGCTTATGCCCGTATGGAAGTTCGGCCTGGGCGGCAGGGGATGGAACGATGCGTTCAAGGAAGGGGATTGGCATGCCGGATGGCTTGAAACGTCTCTGGTGATGGCAATCGAACCCGGGCTTGTGCGTACCCAAGAAATGGAACTTGACCCTGAACCGCTGTTGAAACTCCAGATGGCGCATCCGGACAACTACCAGCAGGCGGAAAAGATAGTTGATGACCCGTTTGTCATTGCGCGAATGACCCAGCGGCCGGACATAAAAGTTGGTGTTATGGGGACTCCCGGAAAGGCATCCGCAAAACTGGGAAAAGAAATACTTGATAATATCGTAAACGATATGGTAAAGAAAATTCTGTATCTGGAGAAAAAGAGCGACGGGAAATACAGAAAGATTAAGTTTACTCCGGAACCGCTGATTCTCTTATAGGATAGGCAGATAGGCTTCCAGCTCATACGGGTGCACGCGTTTTCTATATTCGTCCCACTCTATTCTTTTTGCCGCTATGAGATTATCGAAAATATGTTTCCCCAATGTTTCTTTCAAAAGAGCGCTTGTTTCCGCAACCTCTATTGCCTCTACGAGACTGCCGGGAAGGCATTCCAGACCCATTTCTTTCCGTTCTTCTTCCGTAAGGTGATACACATCTTTTTCGAGAGGTTCCTCGAGCGGATACTTGTTCTCTATTCCCTTCATACCGGCCGACAGCATACATGCAAAAGCGAGATACGGGTTGCATGCAGGGTCGGGTGAACGGAACTCCACCCTCGTCGCTTTCTCTTTCCCCGGCTGGTACATCGGCACCCTCAGCATCGCACTGCGGTTGCGCCGCGCCCAGCATATGTACACCGGCGCTTCGTACCCTGTGACAAGACGCTTGTAGGAATTTACCCACTGGTTGCATACCAGCGTTATTTCCCGCGCATGCTTAAGTATGCCTGCTATGTAGTGTTTACCCTCTGCCGACAGGTGGTACTTGTCTTTAGAGTCGAAAAACAGGTTCTTGTCCCCTTTGAATATCGACTGGTGCGTGTGCATGCCGGAGCCGTTCACCCCGAATATGGGTTTGGGCATGAACGTTGCATAAAGACCTTGCAGTTGCGCTATTTCCTTGACTACCATACGGTATATCATAACCGTATCGGCCATCGTCATCCCTTCTTTGTACCGCAGGTCTATCTCGTGCTGGCTCGGCGCACCTTCGTGGTGAGCATATTCCACGTCTATCCCCATTTTTTCAAGAGTCAGCATTGTATCTCTGCGTACTTCATTTCCGGCGTCCATGGTGGTTATGTCAAAATAACCGCCTTCGTCAAGCATTTCGGTTGACTTCTCATCCTTGAAGATGAAAAACTCCAGTTCGGGGCCAGTGTAAAACGTGTATCCCTTTTTGACGATTTTATCCAGTTGTTTTTTCAGAATGTATCTCGAGTCGCCCTCGTAATGGGTGCGGTCGGGATTCAGCACGTTGCACAGCATGCCGGCAACCGCTTTCTCTTTCGGCCTGTAAGGCAGTATGGTGAACGTGGACGTGTCAGGCATAGCCACCATGTCGGATTCGTCTATCCGGGCAAAACCCTTTATGGAAGAACCGTCGAATCCCATGCCGTTTTCCATGGCTTTGTTGAGTTCTTCGATGGTGATGGTAAGTCCCTTCATCTGCCCGGTGATATCCGCAAACCACAGGCGTATAAACTTTACGTCGTTTTCCTTCGCCATCTTCAGCACGTCGTCTTTTTTCATGTTTTTCCCGTTCATTGTTTTTCTCCGTGAATTTTTCATTTTAACATTTATGGAAATAAAACAAAAATGTTACGGGGAAGGCTTCTGAGATTCCGACATAAGAATCCTTGGTACTGAGGGGAAAAGAAAGAGTTGACGTGCGAGTGTGGAAGCACAGTCATAAGACAAGGTGAAAAGCACCAAGCGTTCGGACGATTACCTTGCTCGGAGCTGTGTGAACCCTACGCAGCCTTGGCGAAGGAGGGTGAGTTCTCCGAGAGTCCGATTTCACCGTAGTTCTTATCTGTGCTGGAGCCAAAGCCCGTAGGGCTGTTTCGAGCACGAAAACTGCTTTCTTTCCTCTCTGTTTCCTTATGTCGGAACTTGAGGGGAAGGCTTGAGTATTATGCCGGCGAGGGGCGGTATGGTGAGCGTTATCGAGAATGGATGGTTGTGAAACGAAACGTTTTCGGATTTCACCATGCCCATGTTGCCCATATTGCCGCCGCCGTAATACCGTGAATCGCTGTTGAATATTTCTCTGTAAGTGTCGCGTGAAGGCGTTCCTATCCTGTATCCGTGCCGGGGTACGGGCGTAAAGTTGAACACGGCGACAATAAAATCTTCCCTGTTTTTTCCCCTGCGGATGAAAGATACGATACTGTTGTCATTGTCCGAAAAATCCAGCCATTCAAACCCGGCGTCTTCGCAATCCGCTTCAAAAAGCGCCTTCTCGCTCTTGTACAGGGCGTTAAGGTCCGAAACGAATTTTTTTGTCCGCCGGTGTCCGGTTTTTTCAAGGAGGTGCCACTCAAGTTCCCTGTCGTAATTCCATTCGCCGGCCTGTCCGAATTCACCCCCCATGAAGAGAAGTTTTTTGCCGGGCTGGCAGTACATGTATGTAAGCATAAGTCTCATGTTGGCAAATTTCTGCCATTCGTCACCGGGCATTTTGGAGAAAAGGGATTTTTTTCCGTAGACGACCTCGTCGTGCGACAGCGGCAGGACAAAATTTTCCGAGAATGCGTATAAGAGACTGAACGTAAGGGTGTTCTGATGGTGTTTCCTGTGTACGGGGTCTCTTGAAAAATAATTCAGGGTATCGTGCATCCAGCCCATGTTCCATTTGAAGCCGAATCCCAGCCCGCCTTCATGTACCGGCCTGCTTACCATCGGCCATGAGGTCGATTCCTCGGCAACGGTAAAAGAGTGCGGGTACTTGTTGTAGATGGCCGTGTTGAGTTTTTTCAAAAATTCAACTGCCTCAATGTTCTCCCTGCCTCCGTAAACGTTCGGCGTCCATTCTCCGTCCTTCCTTGAATAGTCGAGGTAGAGCATTGAAGCCACTCCGTCGATTCTCAGTGCGTCGACGTTGAAACTTTCCATCCAGTGCAGTGCGCTGTTTATGAGGAAGTTTCCGACTTCGTACCGTCCGTAGTTGAATATTGCGCTTTTCCAGTCGGGATGGTCCCTTTTTTGTGGATAGGAATGTTCGTAAAGATGCGTGCCGTCAAAAAAATACAGGCCGAAATCATCTTTTGGAAAATGCGCCGGCGTCCAGTCAAGTATGACTCCTATGCCGTTTTCATGAAGCCGGTCAATGAGAAAACGGAAGTCGTCCGGAGCGCCGTGCCGGTTTGTGGGAGCGAAAAATCCGGTGGTCTGGTAGCCCCATGATGAGTCGAGGGGATGTTCCGTCAAAGGCAAAAACTCCACCCAGTTAAAGCCGGTTTCTTTAAGGTACGGTATGAGCAAGTCCGCTATTTCCCTGTAGTGCATGAAAAATCCGTCTTTTCGCCGTTTCCATGAGCCGAGGTGCATTTCGTACGCCGCTAAGGGACGGCTGTATATATCGGACGGGTTGATGCGGGGATTTTTCCATGCGTATCGGGAATGGTACGTAAGAGAAGCGTTCGCCGGACGCAGTTCAAAAAAGGAGCCGTAAGGGTCGGACTTGAGAAGCGTCCTGCCTTTTGCAGTGTGTACTTCAAATTTATATGGTTCGAAGTCTCTCACGCCCGGAACAAAAATTTCCCATATTCCGGAATTGCCCAGGCATCTCATGCGGTGCCTGCTCCCGTCCCAGTTATTGAAATTCCCGTTTACGCTTACGCTTTCGGCGTTGGGGGCCCAGACTGAAAAATTGTAACCTTCAATTTCTTCAACGGTTCTTTTGTGCGCGCCGAGTTTTTTGTATATTTCGAGATGGCTTCCCTCATTGAAAAGGTGCAGGTCCATGTTGCTGAACATGGAGCTTTGGAATCGAACGGATTCTTTTGAATGCGCAGTTTTTTTGTTTATACTATCCAATTTTCTTCCTTTTCGGCGAAGTGTATTTTAAAATACCTGCCTGCCGGCAGTTCGATTTCCTGCCCGCTTTTTTCCTTGATTTTGACGGTGAACGAAACCGTGCTTTCTTCACCATCGGTAATTTCTTTCCTGGGTATTCGTATCTCCATAATCTCGTCGGTAGCGGCGGTTATCCGGTCGTTGACGGGCTGGTTTGAAAATACCGCAAATGTTTTTCTATCGGAATTGCGGAATGACAGGAGAACGCTGAACTCCTGCTTTCCTTCGAAATCAATCCTTACGTACAGGTTGTCTTCATCATACCCGTAAAAAAGTTTTTTCACGGATATGTCGACCGGCTTGAACGTCGCCCATAAACTTGAAACATCAACGCACACCGCCTCGCGCCACTCGTAAAAATGCGTTTTTTTACCGTCGATGAAGGGCTTTATGTAGGGGAATAATTTTTCCCGGGTATATTCTTCAACGGGCATGCTGAGAAATTCGGGAATTTCATCGCCGGTAATTTCGTATATCCTGCGTATGCTGCTTCTGAAATAATCGTCAAACCGTATCTTTATCTTTTTTTCTGCAGGCAGGCTGTACCACCAGAACCAGTCGCTGGACTCTGCAATCATTACAGCTTCCCGCAATTGCTCCAGTTGTTTCTTGTCCAGTGAACTTTTCTTGTCCTCCGCCTTTTTTCTCGCACTGCCCAGTATCTCCCATGCCTTGTTGGCCGGTTCCTTTCCTATCCAGTTGTCGAAATTGACCCCCATCCAGCTGCCGGGTGATATTGTGTCCAGTTTTTCTCGTTGCATCCCGGCATTTAGCGCTTCCGTGGCGGTTACCGTTTTGATTTCCTTTGATTCCGAAAGATTATTATACAGTGCCGGAAGAAAGATTGCTCCGAAATCCGGATAGAAGTCCCACGGATTTTCACCGTCAAGGATGATTGTGACAAGACTATCCTTGTTATATCCTGAAATGTCGTGCAGGTGGCTTGTTAGTTTCAGAACTGCATCGGATTCCTGCATTTTTTGGTATGCGAAGCCGATTAAGTCCGAGATGCGGTGGTCTCTGAAGAATACGGATACGCCGTTCCTGTATTCCCAGATGCCGTAATGTTCGTTGCCGGACAAAGGCCTGGAGAGCGTTTCAGCGAGGAGGTGTTCGTCGGTCGCTGTCCATGAAATCCCGTTTTTGGAAAACAAATCGAGCACTTCGCCGCTTAAACTGCCTTCAGACGGCCATATGCCTGAAGGGCGCCTGCCGAAAAGGTTTGCATACTCTCTTATCCCTGAAGCGAGTTGTTCTTCAGCGTCTTCGGGATACGCAAACAGGTTTTCGGGGATATGGAGAGCCGTTTTTGTTTTTTTTGCGGTATCGGTGGAGTAAAGCAGAGGCATGATTGGATGCATCATGGGACTTGTGCTTATTTCTATCTGTCCGCTCTTTTGAAGCTCTGCGTATTTTTCTATTACCTCCCCGATGATGCTTTTCTCTTTCTCCCGCAGTAGATTTTTGTCGTTTCCGTCGAAATTCCTTCCTTTTTTCAAAAGTTGTTCCAGTTGTTCATCGACAACCGCCGGATGGAAGCATACAAGGTGCAGGTATATACTTAAGTCGAAAATATCCTGTTTGGAGTGAGAATTTTTTTCCATTTTTTCCTTCAGAACGTTTATAATCTTGTATCTTTTCAATGCCTGTTCGGGCAGTTCCCATGCAAAATTTAGAAGTTTTCCGGGCGAAACGTCGCTTTCTTCTTCGAGCAGGGAGAGAAAACTGTCTTTGAGTTTTCCCGATGAAATCCCGCCTATCTGTTTCAGGAGTACCGGCGTGAGATTAAAATTCAGCTTTACGCCAGGATGCCGTTGTGCCATGACGGCCATCGGGTAGTAGTTGAAAAGTGTGCGGAACACGAGGGCAGGGGTGCTTATCTCGCCGGTGCAGGGGTTTACGTAGTATGGCTGGTGCATGTGCCAAAGTATATTTAAATACATGATTTTATGCTTTATCCGCCTTTCCCTTATCGGGATAGCAGTTTGTCATAGGCGGCGAGGTATTCGTTAACGGAAACTGTCCACGAAAAATCGATTTTCATAACCGAGTTTGCGAGCATCTCGAGTTTTTCACTGTTTTTAAACAGTTTCAGTGCGTTTTCAACGCTTTTCAAAAGGCCGCTGCTGCCGCCTTCAAAGACGAATCCCGTTCCCGCTCCGGATGCGAAATCATAGTTTTTTACGGTATCTGCAAGTCCTCCCACGTTTTTTACTATGGGGATTGTCCCGTATTTGAAGCTTATAAGCTGTCCAAGTCCGCATGGCTCGAATTTCGAGGGCATCAGAAAAAAATCGCTTCCCGCGTATATCATGTGGGCGAGTTCCTCGTTAAACCCTGAAGTGAAGGAGATTTTTTTGGGAAATTTTTTCTGCCAGCCTGCAAGCATTTCCCTGTATTGAGGGTCGCCGTCTCCGAGAACGGCTATCTGCAGAGGATATGAAAGCATCCGCGGCATTATCTCTGCAAGTTCGTCGAGCCCTTTCTGTTCCGCAAGGCGCGCCACCATCCCGAAAACAGGTATATCTTTTCCGACGGTAATGCCGAGTTTTTCCTGCAGGAAGAGTTTGTTTTCCGTTTTGGTTTTATATGTTTTGTATTTCTTATTTATGAAGTTGTCAAAAAAAGGATTCCATAACTGATAGTCTATACCATTGATGATGCCCGTTAACTTTTCTTTGTACTTGTCCAGCAGTCCGTCAAGGTTGTGTCCGAATTCCGGGGTGAGGATTTCCTTTGCGTATCTGGGGCTCACCGTGTTTATCAGGTCGGAATGGATTATTCCTGCTTTCATGAAATTTACATTGCCGTAAAACTCAAGTTCGTCCATCTGGAAATACTGCCACGGCAGGCCGAGTATGTGGAACTTTTCGGATGGAAAAACCCCTTGGTATCCGAGGTTATGAATGGTGAAAAGAGTTTTTGCTTTCGGGAAAACGTTTCTATAGTTTGTTTTGAGATAAAGCGGCGTCAGAGCCGTATGCCAGTCGTGGCAGTGAAATATATTTGCATCTATATTCAGAATCTTTGCCGTTTCGAGTATGCTTTTTGAGAAGAACGAAAACCTTTCGGCGCTGTCGGGATAATCCCTGCCTCCGGGGCCGTAGGGTTCGTCCCTGTCAAAATATGTTTTACTGCCGATAAAATATACGCCGGGGAAGTCGGGACTGTCGGAAAGTATGCCTTTTTCCCCGCGCGTTTTAAAAAAACTGATGTCGAATTCAGCAATCTCGCGCGTCTTATACGTTTCTTTTATTTTTTTGTATAAGGGAATAAACATCGATATGTTATGTCTGTCTTTGAGGTATTTGTACAAAGAGCCCACAACGTCGGCCATACCGCCTACCTTGACGAAGGGTACGGCTTCTGCGGCGGCAATGCATATGTTTTTTCGTTCCAT
>CAYPTS010000010.1:0-20699 GCA_964413825.1 uncultured bacterium | reverse complement strand
CCTTGACGAAGGGTACGGCTTCTGCGGCGGCAATGCATATGTTTTTTCGTTCCATTGAGGTCTCCTTTACAGGGATTTCAGAAAATCGGTTACTTCTTCCGGCGGCGTGGGGTTTATATAAAAACCCGTTCCCCATTCAAATCCTCCCTGTTTGACAAGGCGCGGCATTATTTCTATGTGCCAGTGGTAGTCTTTTTCTATGGTCTGCCAGTAGCCGGGACGCGGGTACCTGCAGGGTGCGGTATGCAGCATGAAATTGTAGGACGGGCTGTTGAGCCCTTTTGAGATTTTTTTGAATATAGTCAGCATCAGTTCCGCCAGCAGTTCTTTCTCTTTATGCGTGATTGCTTCAAAATCCGGGGAGTGCCTGAAGGGCAGTATTGACAGTTCAAAAGGGGAGCGGGATGCGAAGGGGGCAATTGCAAGGAATGACTCATTCTGTGCCACAATTCTCTTTCCGCTGTCTATTTCCTGGTTAATAATATCGCACCATACGCATCTTTCTCTGTATTCATAATACCATTTTGAACCGGTCAGTTCTTCTTTTACTCTTTTGGGTACGACCGGAGTCGCTATCAGCTGGGAATGCGGATGCGACAGAGAGGCGCCGGCTTCTTTCCCGAAGTTTTTGAAAACAAGTATGTAGCGGAACCGGGGGTCTTTCTTCAGGTCGATTGTACGAATCCGGTAGGTTTCAAGTATGTCCGCTATTGTTTCCCGCGTGTAGTCCTTTATGTCGGTGTTTCCGCCGCTTTCGTTTATATGCGAAGGCGTTTCAATTATTACCTCATGTGCGCCGATGCCGTTCATCATATCGTACATGCCCACGCCTTTCTTATTCAGGTCGCCTTCTATTCTCAGGGCGGGGAATTTATTCGGTACGACTCTTATCTGCCATCCCGGGCTGTTTGGTTCCGTGGCTGATGGCCTTTTTGCATATATCTCCGCCGGGGTTTTGTCCTCGTTGCCCGGGCAGAAAGGACAAAACGTTTCTTTTTGCGCTTCCGCCGTGCCTGAGAATTCTTGAGGCCTGAATTTTCTTTCTGTGGCTATGACCACCCATCTTCCTATTACAGGGTCTTTTCTCAATTCTGACATTTTTGCCTCACCATTTGTATTTTTTAGGTATAACGACTACACCTCTGTCCGATATGTAAAATCTTTTTCTGTCGCATTCGGCATTGTAGCCGATTTCCGTCCCGGGTGGAACGTCGACATCTTTGTCAATAATCACACGGTTCAGTTTTGAATGCCTGCCTATGTTGACATTTTCGAATATAATGCTGTCGGTTATTTTTGAATAACTGTGTGCTTTTACGTTGGATGAGAGCACGCTGTGGTAAACCTTTGCCCCGCTGATGATACAGCCGCCCGATACCATGGAATCGGTAACCGAAGTTTTTCTGTCTTCTCCTGAAAAAACTGTTTTTGCAGGAGGGTACTGCTCCTGGAAGGTTCTTATGGGCCAGTTTCTGTCATAAATGTTAAGAAGCGGGTCAATGTTGACAAGGTCCATGTTTGCTTCCCAGTAGGCGTCTATCGTACCGATATCACGCCAGTATTTTGTCTCCTTTTTGTTTTCGTCTATGAACCTGAACGCGTAGACTTTTTCCTTGCCTATCATCGAGGGTATGATGTCCTTGCCGAAATCGTGAGAACTGTCTATCTTTTTTGCGTCTTCCATGATTTTTTTTATGAGTACGTCCAGGTTGAAGACATAGATGCCCATTGAAATGAGAGACATCCCGGGGTTTCTGGGGTCGGGGAAAGGGGATAAGGGCTTTTCTTTAAATTCAACAACCCTGTCGTCTTCAACGCCGATTACACCGAATCTGTGTGCTTGTTCAATCGGTACCTCGAAAACGCTTATTGTCAGGTCTGCTCGCTTTTCCTCATGAAAGCGTATCATGTTCCTGTAGTCCATCTTGTATACCTGGTCGCCTGAAAGAATGAGTATCCGTTCCGGTTTTTCGTCTTCGAGTATATTGATATTCTGAAAAACCGAATCGGCGGTTCCTTGGTACCATTCTTCCCCGATTCTTTTCTGGGCGGGTACCAGGTCGATAAACTCGCCCAGTTCCCTTGAAAAGATGTTCCATCCTTCCCGCAGATGTCTCTGGAGGGAAAGAGATTTATACTGGGTGAAAATGTAGATTTTCCTCAGTTGCGAGTTTATGGCATTGCTCAGGGGGAAATCTATCATCCTGTATATGCCTCCGAATGGCACTGCCGGTTTGGTTCTGTCCTTTGTCAGGGGGTGCAGACGTTCACCCCTGCCGCCTGCAAGTATGAATGTCGTTATGTCTCGAGGATTCATTTTTTTATCCGAGGAAACTTTTCACCTTTTCTTTCAGGAGGCTCAGGTCGGAAGATTTTGCAAGATACGCATCCGCCGCCCATGTGAGAAACTGGTCTTTATATTGAGGGTACGCCGTATAAATAATGATGGGCAGGTTCCTCTTCTTCGTCAGAATTTTGCCCAGGGTTTCAATCCCGTCCATCTGCGGCATCTGAAGGTCAAGGATGACAAGGTCGCAGTGCTCTTTCTGCACGGTTTCCACTGCATCCGCTCCGTTTGACGAGCAGAGAACGTCAAATCCTTCCTTTTCAAGTTCTTCCTTGTAAAGGATGCGCGCATTTTCTTCATCCTCCACTATCAATATCTTTTTCTTTGCCATTTTCCCACCCCCTGTTTTATAACGGCAGATATACGGTTACGGTCGTGCCCTGTCTTTCAACGGACGCAATCTCTATTTTACCGCCGTAGTTCTCTACGATGTTGGCGACAATAAACATTCCCAGTCCGAAACCGTTGGATTTAGTGGAAAAAAAAGGTTCTTTTACGCGCAAAATATCTTCTTTCGGCATTCCCCTGCCCGTATCGGCGACGGACAGTTTGACAAACGGATATTCTGAAACTGCCGATATTTTTATTGAACCGGCAATCATACTTTCGATGGAGTTTGACAGCAGGTTGAATAATATTTCAAATACCTGAACGCGTTCCGCTTTCGTATGCAGTTGTTCGGGTACGTCAACGTGCACGTTGATTTTCTTCCGTGAGAATTCCAGTTCAAAGAAATCGACGGATTCTTTTACGACGCCGGCAATATCCACCTTTTCAGTTTTTTTCGGAGACAGAAGCGTAAAACCCGATAGTTTGTTCAGTATCTGCTCCATTTTTTGTATTTCCTTGAAAATAATCCCTGCGTCGCGCTTGTTTGTTTCAAGAGTATCGGATTCCGTTATTCTTTTTGCAAACCCGCCTATGGTCGCAAGGGGGTTTTTAATTTCATGGATAAAATAAGAAGCCATCTTGCCTACCGTGGAAAGTTTTTCCTTTTGTAAAAGCTCGCTCTGGAGATTTTCCATGGCGTTGTGGAGTTCTTTCAACTCATCAAGCTGCTTCTGTATCATGTTGTGGTTGAATGCATTTTCCAGCGCGATTCCGGTCTGTATACTTAGAAGCGAAACCAGCAGGAGGGTTGATTCGTCAACGGGCTTGTAATGAAAAGCATTGTCGGCCATTATAATGCCGATTATGTCTTTTGAGGAGAAAAGAGGCAGGATAATTACTTCGGAGGGCATGAATATTTTCCGCGCTTCCTCGGGTAGATTGCTGCTTATGTCGTCAACGTCAGTTATGTGAAAGATTTTTCGTTCTTCAACGGTTCTTCTGAAATAGTTTCCTTCAGGCAGTTCCTCAAAGTTTATGACGATTTCTTTTACCGCTTGCGGAAAGCGCTGTTCCGCCAGTTCGCTTTCGATGTCATGCTGGAGATAGGATTCAAGGGATATCAGTTTTTTCCCCAGGTCGTTCCATATCCTGAATGCCTCGTCTTCGTCAAATGGCCCGATGCCTTTTTTCCCGTAAAGAAGGGACCTGTTTTTATCGTAAAAAAATACGGATGCGCGGGAAAGTCCGAGTGCTCCGTTAGCGGTAAGTCCGGTAAGCGTTACGTTGAGAATCCTGTCTTCATTAAAGGTTTCCTTGATTGCCTTTGAAATGGTGTGCAGAAGGTACAGTTCGTAGTTCAAAAGGCGGCATCGTTCTTCAAAGGTTTTAATCATATGTATATTATAACGGTTTACCCTGTTTTTTTCAATAGGAATGGGTATAATTCAACTTGATGTTTTCCAAAAAAAGTATATACTTTATTGCAAAGGAGGATTGGAAAAAATGGGCAAAGTAATACGGGTAGGCATACTGGGACAGGGAAGAAGCGGAAGGGATATACACGGTATTTATCTGAATACAGCCAAAGATAAATATGTGATTGTAGCCGCCGCGGACGGCATAAAGGAAAGGCGTGACAGAGCGGTGAAAGAATACGGCTGTGAAGCGTATCTCGACTACAGGGAAATGTTCAAAAGAAAGGATATTGATTTGATTGTAAACGCCCTGCCGAGCCATCTGCACGTTCCGGTGACAAAAGAGATATTAAAAGCGGGATTCAACGTTCTTTGCGAGAAACCGCTGGCAAGAAAGGCTAAAGAAGTGGATATGCTTATAGAAACTGCGGCAAAATCCGGAAAGACCTTTGCGATTTTCCAGCAATCCAGATTCGCCCCGTATTTTCAGCAGGTGAAAAAGGTCATAAAATCCGGCGTGCTCGGAAGGATTATACAGATAAGCATTGCTTTTAACGGTTTTGCAAGAAGATGGGACTGGCAGACGCTCCAGGAATACAACGGCGGAAGTTTGCTCAATACCGGGCCCCATCCCCTTGACCAGGCGTTAAATCTAATGAACACGCCGGCAATGCCGAAAGTGACCTGCATAATGGACAGGGCCAATACCTACGGCGATGCCGAGGATTACGTTAAACTCATACTGCGTGCGCCGGACAGGCCGGTTGTAGACCTCGAGATTTCTTCCTGCTGTGCGTATCCCTGTTTTACGTATAATATACAGGCGGAGAGGGGCGGACTGAAGGGTAACTCTTCTCATATAGACTGGAAATATTTTAAGCTGTCTGAATCGCCCAGGCGGAGTTTGCAGAGGAATCCGATTGCAAAACCAGACGGAACTCCCGCATACTGCGGCGAAAAGTTGAAATGGCATGAAGAGCACTGGGACCTGACCAAGGAACAGCAGGACCTTTTCGGCTCCATGAGCGCCTCTTTTTACAACATGCTCTACAAAACCCTGAGATATGGCAAGTCTCTGGAAATAACGCCTCAACATGTGAGACAGCAGATAGCGGTTATCGAGGAATGCCACAGGCAGAACAAACTTAGCAGATTGCCGGGATTAAAAAGGCGTGAAAAAAAATAAAATTCCCGTATATGCTTCTGGGGGATTTGGGAGGGGAAAATGAAGAAGATATTGCCGGTACTGGTTGTATTATCTGCGGCGCTTCTGGTTTCCTGCGGAAAAAAGGAGAAACCGGAAGAAGATTTGAACATCATGAATGCGGCGGAAAAATACGGCGGAGTAATGAGCAAAACGCTGAAGAAATCAAAGGCGATGGACGACATGCTCTACATGAAGAACAAGATAAATACATTTCATGTTCAGGAGGGCCGGTATCCGTATTCCCTGAATGAACTTGTTGAAAAGAAATATCTGGACAGTGTACCCGAGCCCCCTACGGGAATGGCTTTTCATTACGATTCCTCCACGGGAAAAATTGACATAAAATAATAGAGGGCGTTAACCAAATATGATAGACTGGGGCTTGGGTTTGTATCTCGGGCTGAAGCTCGGTTTTATACTTATTGTTCTTGCGATTGAGTTTTATTTTCTTGTTTTCGACAAATATACGGAAGGCGAGATTGGCAGAACCGAATTTTTAATTCTCTCCGCAACTGCCGTTCTTTGCATAGTTATTCCGGTCGTGCAGGTTACAAAATTCACCCTTGGATTGTGGCCTGTGATTCCGGTGCCGCTTTTCTACGGAATATTCCGCATAATGGAAAATGTGCAGATAGAAAAGGCCGACAGCAAATCCATGGGCAATGATATACGGAATCTCGAGAAGGTGATAGCGAAAAAACCCGAAATTCCGGAAACCTATGTTGAACTCGGAGACGTATATTTCAAACAGGGCAATTACGCTAAGGCGCTTGAGTGCTACAGGAAATCCTGTGCTATAAGTGAAACTGCGGAACTTCAGCAGAAAATAAAAATCGCCGAAAAGGAAAGAAAGATACAAAAGGGAGAGATATGGGTCTGCGGCGAATGCGGTACCGACAATCCCGGACTCCGGGACGAATGCAGGGCATGCGGAAACAGCAACAAGTTGGCGCTGTCAATAAAAAAGGACATTGAAAAGAACAAAGACGAGATAAAAAAGATGGTTGTTACCGGCTTTGCCGTTCCTTTGGGCGCAATATTTTTACTGGTTTTTCTGAAAACAATCCTTCCTTCGGGGGCATTTCTTTTTTTCTCGATATGTATTTCCATTGCGGTAATCTATTTTCTGCTGAGAAAATTCTTCACATGGTGAAATCTTAATTCCTCACTTGTCGAGGTTTATCAAGAGTGTTAACATGTCCTGAATTACCAGTGAGGGCAGGGGAGGGGGGATTATTGTTGTTGTGATATCTTGCGATAATCTGTGGGAGTTAGACCGGTTATTTTTTTAAAACTCTGGTTAAAAAGAGAGAAATTATTAAAACCTACCATACTGGATATCGTGCTTACTTTCATGTCGGTGTTTTCCTCCAAGAACTTTTTTGCCTCTATAATTCTTCTGTGCATTACATAGTGTTTTAAACTTAGACCTGTTTCTTCCTTGAAAATGTGAGATACACGGCTTACAGACAGAAAAAAAGTTTTGGCAATATCAGAAAGCGATAGATTCTTGGTGAAATTTTCTTCAAGGTAAGCGGTTATATTTTCTATCAGAGGATTCTGTTTCCCAACCAAAAGTTTTCTTGAAGTGCACCTTTTTATCATGAACAATAGTAGAGATATTTCCGCGTAAGCGATTTTTCCCCATAGAGGTTTTTTATTGATTGTCTCACTGGCAATATTTTTAAAAATAAATTCTGTTAATATCGTTTCTCGCTCATCAAGTAAAATGTTATGCGGACAAGTTTCTATAATAAGTTTTAATTCCTTATCTTTGTTCACAATGGACGGGGAAAAAAGTATACAGCCTTTTTCTATATACGAAGAGGAACGCGGAATAAATGAGTGTATCTCTCTGTTTTTAATTATTATCAGATGGTTTTTGGAAAACGAATAATTTTTATTCTTTATAAAATAAGAGCCATTCCCCTTCTTTATGTAATGAATTTCCAATTCGTTGTGATAGGCCAGGTTAATTCGATATATCTGGGGAGGGTTCCATATGCACTTTATATATTCTGTCTTTCTGTGTGGAAATATATCTTCATATAGTGGTTTTATCGCCATATTATTTATTATTTTACAGTGATTTGTACAAATATGTCAATAGCAAGATTCAATAGTAAAACAGCAAGAAACTTATTGATTTCAGGCAATAAAACAGATAGAATATAAAGTGAAAATGTTTCTTTTGCATCTCGCGGCATAGTTATTAAAGGGCACGGTATATATAAAGGAGGGATGATGAATAATAGACGAGTGGAGAAAGGGTTTATCTTTAATCGAACTCTTGGTGGTGGTGGCGATAATTGCAATTCTTGCGGCGATGCTCCTGCCGGCGCTCAGGCAGGCGCGGGAACGGGCGCGTCAGACGGTATGTATAAATAATTTAAAGCAGGTTGGACTTGCCATGTTTATGTATGCTAATGATTGGGATGGGTATCTTCCAAGAACTTATGCCGACAGCGCCTCGTTAAGGTGGGCCAGGATGCTTTATCCGAAGTACGCCGGAAGTTGGAATATTTTTTGGTGTCCATCACTGGCCCCCAGGAAGAGTGCGATGACTGCCTCAAATTCGTACATCACATACGGACTTCGGCGAACGTACGGGTCTCATGCGCTGGTGAGTTCCGGACATCTCAAGTTAGACAGGGTGAGCAATCCTTCCACCTACGCTTGGGTTGCGGATACAATCCGCAGGGCAAATGACAGGCGGCAGTCTTTTATATTTTATGGGTCACAATATGGTACGGATGATTTTATTCATCTCAGGCATGATGGTAATGCAAGCGTATTATTTCTGGATGGCCACGTTGAATCTCTGGGCGAGCAAGGTTGGAGGGCATTAGGTTATACGGGATTTTTGTATTAGGCCTGCGGCTGACCGGAAAAATATATCACCAAAATTATTTCAGGAGATAAACAAATGCGGTTAGAAAACTTGAAAACTGGACCCCGTATATTTTTTCATATAGTGATATTGTCAGGGGTTTTGGCTTCATCCCTTTATGCGGAAATCAACTGGGCGCACCTTAGATATGGAAGCAGTAGTGATTATTATAAGCGGTATGGGTCTGAACTTCTTAAAGACAGCAGTGTGTTTATTGACGGGAACAAGAGCCGTGCCGCAAAGTACGGCACATATTGTGGACAAGGGGATACGGTAACAATTAATTTTGGCAAAAAACGGCAGATTAACAAGGTAGTAGTATACAATGCTTTCGCAAGCCGTTCCGGGGCAAAAAAACTGGATTTTTTATGCGAGGATGGAAAAACCTGGGTTTTATTGGGGAATGTACCCGAGGGAGAACTGAACAATACTTTTGAGTTTGAACCGGTATCAACAGAAAAAATACGGATAACAATCCTTTCCCAACAGAAAGAACTTAACCGGTCTTTTCAGAGTGTAATTACGGAAATAGAGGCTATCAATACTGTGGTGGAGGCGGAAACTGCCAGAGAAGTAAGCGCTTTTCAAAAAGCAGAAGTTGCCTTGAAAAAAGGCATTGGTGAATGGGCATTTTCCGAAGGGTGGTATGTTGCGAATAAAACAGAGCAGGATGGGATTCTTGCCGGTAAAACAGCGATGGCGGACAGCGTGACAGAAACAACGATAGAGATGCCCTCTGGAGACAGTTTCAGAGAAGCAGGACTTTTATTTCGCTTTCAGGACGAGAATAACTATTGTGCTTTTCTCCTGCGTAATTCAGGGGCAAAAACAAAACTGTGGCTGGTGAAGAGTTCAGGGGGTATATGGGGAATTTTGCAGAAAGAAGAAATAGAACGGGAAAATACCTCGGCTCTATACAACCTGAAAGTTATGACAACGGGAAAAACGATAAGATGTTTTTTGGATGGGCAAAAAATTATCGAGGTTGAAACAGGGGATATTATCAGGGGCGCGGCGGGAGTGAGAACAACTGCGGAAGGTGCGAAGTTCAAGGAAATCAGCCAGCAGGAAATAGAGTCTGATGCAAGAAGCGAAATATTCAAGCAGGAAATTAAAAAAAAAACTGCCGACCGGCGCAAAGAACTTCACCGCCTGTCTTCTTTACTCGAGGGTTACCGTCTCCCACCTGTTTTTAATGCGGGATTGCAGGATAAAGTGGACAGTCTCGCACTGAAAACGGATAATCTCGAATTGTCTTTCGTGTCCGGTGTCGTCGATTCCGCCCTGTTAACGGAAAACGTTTTTCTGGAATTCAGTGGAAAACTGCAACAACTTAACAGCGAATTGGAACGCCTGAAAGAAATCGTGGAAGACGCTCCGGAGTATGTTGGCTTTCTTGAAAACGCTACCGGCGGAAAAATCGGGGAAGAAACATGTTTTATCGGTACGGAAACATCGCTCATGAAGGTTTACGGAAACATTGGCGGTTTTCATGGAGATATGAGCAAAGACGTCATGATTTCTGCAGCACGAAATGAATACGAATCGTTTCAGATAGTTTTTTTTCTTTGCAAGATATCGGCAATATATCGCTGGAATTAAGCGGTCTTGATGGTCCCGAAGGAAAAAAGATAGACAGCAACCACCTGCAGTATTACCCTGTTTACTACGTACCCAACCCGCCGCACAAGGATTATCAAAAACCCGGAGGCTGGCCTGACGCCCTGCTTGAAAAAAAGCAGTTTGACGTGAAAGCGGGAGATATACAACCCGTATGGATAGAAATATACGTTCCTGAAGGAACCTCTCCGGGAAAATATACAGGGACCATTACCGTTAAGAGAAATGGCGTTCCTTCGCGACAGGTCAAATTATCGCTTAATGTGTGGGATTTTTCTCTTCCCGCCCGTCCGTTTTTAAAGACAGCGTTTGGATTTTTGGAAAGGGACCTGCCCAAGTATCATGCGGTCGAGCCCGGAAGTCCTGAATTCCGGGAATTAGCTGACAGGTACAGGGAAAACATGCTGAATCACAGAATTTCCTTCCGGAGCATACAATCGCGCCCCAGATATATATTAACAGAACAGGGAAGGATAAAAATAGATTTTTCTGAATTTGACAGAGAAGTTGAGAAATATCTTTCCGGAGGGCTTACCTGTTTTGCCGTTGGTTTGGGTTTTGGCGATGCTCGTTCGATTGGCGATGAGCGGCATTTTGCCGTTACTGTTTATGATGAAGTGAAAGGGCAGGATGTAAAATTGCAGTTTGGCCCGGCATTCAGCGAACGATTTCAGCAGGTAATAAAAGATGTTTATCAGACGTGGGAACAGCACCTGAAAGATAAAGGATGGACTCAATTTGCCTACAATTATATAGTGGATGAGCCGCCCTGGCCCAACCCGTTTGTAGAAAAACTGCTTAACACTGTTCATGGGTTTGCCCCTGAGATTAAAACGGCAGTGCCCATGACAGATTTTCCTCAGGATATGAATGAAATAAAAAATCTTGACATCTGGATATATCACAGATATCTTCAGAATACATATTCCAAGTATCTCACGGATGGCCATGAATTCTGGTGGTATATATCATGGGACTATCTCTTGACGACGCAGGATTTGATGACCCATCGCACATATTGCTGGGATATGTGGAGAAATAATATCACGGGTCTTTTATGCTGGGCTGTCAACTCATGGACGGCCAACCCCTGGGAGAATCTGCACCGCTGGGCTCGCAATCCCAAATATACAAGACCGGATTATGGCAATGCTTTACTTGTTTACCCCGGGGAAACAGGTCCGGTGAACACCATGCGGATGAAAGTATTGCGGGACAGTATAGAAGACTATGATTACCTCTGCATTTTGCAAAACAAGATTGAACTTGGCAGAGAAAAGAATATTGACGGGTCCCTTTTGCGGGAAGCGGAAAAACTTGTCTCTTCCTTGTCCGCAGATTTGCCGCAGGACCCGGAAGGTCTCAGGGAATATCGCGAGAAAGCGGGAAAAGCCATTGAAAATTTAAGCCTGAAAACCAGATAGAAACAGATGTTTGCAAAGATAAAAATTATATACGCCAATCGATTAGTGACAATATCAACTGCGATAACAAAAAACAAGGAGAAATATGCTTTTCCAGTTACCGGTTGTTTTGTTGTTTTTTCTAAGTATTCCAACCTTTGCTTCCCAAAGTTTCAACTTTGACTTTGGAGAGAGTTCTGTTTTCCCCGGCTATATAAAAATAGAACGCGGCACTATCTATACTTCCGAAGTCGGATACGGCTGGGATGAACCGGTAGGAAGTTGGAATCCCGGGTGGGGTGAATGGGGTCCGGATGCACTAAGGGAGGATTATCTGTTTTCAAGCCAGAAACGCACATTTCGCGTTGACCTGCCCAATGGCGCCTACCGTATAGCGCTTATCATGACTCATTCCCGGGGCAAGAGAGGCCCTGTTACTATCATGTCCGGCGGAAAAATTCTGCTTTCAAAGCACATATTAGACGAAGCAGACTACGAACCGCTCATATTCACTGTTGAAGTTAAAAACGAAAGCCTGGAAATTGATTTTATCAGTCACGGCAAGATGTGGGTTGTTAACGGTTTGAGCATAGAACCAGTCAAGCGAAATGAGAAAAATTGTTTTAAGGAAGAAATTTTGATGGGTGATTGGGATATCACCGGTAAATCCAATAGAAATAATCGCTTTATCCCAAAGTCAAAGTGTCTTGCAGGATTAGTGGTGCTGGGTCATAATTGGAATAATTATGAAGTGCATGCCCGCATGCATATCCGAAATGGATTTAATAACGCCGCACTCATTTTCAGGTATCAGAATCCAAACACCTATTATGCACTAAGTTTCCAGATAGCCGAAAACGAACGGAATCCTTTGCCTCCGCCTGGAGGAAGCAGTTATATTAAACTTATTAAACGTGAGGGAGACAAGGTAACTGTGTTATCCAACCTGCCGAAGGTTGAACCGAAGATTAACCAAACTTACGAATTGAAAGTGGAATGTGTTGAATCATTGATAAAGTGTTATTTGGATGGACAGTTGTTATTTGAGGCAATAGACGCTTCATTGCGGGACGGTCGGCTCGGATTGAGGAGTTTGGGTGACCGATGCGATTTTAGCGAAGTTGAACAAAGAGAGATATCCGATGTGCCTGCTTACTTTCAATCGGACATGAACAGGCGGATTGAAGAAAACCGCAAAATGGCATTGGACCTGTCGGCATACAGGAGAGAATCAAACGGAGGTTTGGCTGACAGGATACAGGAGTATTTAAAAACGTTCAACCGTAAAATTGAAGAGTTTGACCGTTTGCAAATAGACAGTTTTAAGACATGGGCGGAGGCAAAGCAACGCATGGAAGCCGGTCTTGAAGAATCTGTCGGAATTACCGAGTATCTGCGTGGGGTGAAAAAATCAGGGGGTGTGTTGAATGAAGAATATATCCTGGGGACAGAATATTCATGTCAAAAGGTTTTCCGGCCAATAAAATACTTCCATGGGAATATTAGTAACAATGCTACTGTTGCACTCTGCAGGAATGAATACGAAGCCTTCCAGATGGTGCTGATTCCTTTGAAGGATTTGTATAACGTGGATATCGAGATAACAGACCTGTTTAATGAAGCGGGGGACAGAATCGGCAAAGAAAACATTGAATGGAATCCTGTGTACTATGTTCCCAACCCGCCGGAAAGGGATTTTCAGATACCCGGAGGCTGGCCTGACGCCCTGCTTGAAACCGGAAGTTTCAATGTGAAAATTGGTGAGTTGCAACCTGTCTGGATAACGGTTTACGCGCCAGAAGGGACACCGCCCGGAAACTATAAAGGAAAAATTATCGTTAAACCTGCCGATGCCGGAGTCAAAAGTTTAAGATTAGAGGTTAGAGTCTGGGATTTTTCTCTTCCCGCCCGCCCGTTTTTAAAGACAGCGTTTGGATTTTGGGAAAGGGACCTGTCCAAGTATCATGCGGTCGAGCCCGGAAGTCCTGAATTCCGGGAATTGGCTGACAGGTACAGGGAAAACATGCTGAACCACAGAATTTCCTTCCGGAGCATACAATCGCGCCCCCGATACATATTAACGGAAAAGGGAAGGATAAGAATGGATTTTTCTGAATTTGACAGAGAAGTGGAGAAATATCTTTCCAGCGGGCTTACCTGTTTTACCGTTGGTTTGGGTTTTGGAGCTGCTTCCATGGTGGGCGCCCCGCAGTATTTGAAAATTAGCGTTTACGATGAAGCGAAAGGGCAGGATGCGGAATTGCAGTTCGGTCCGGCATTCAGCGAACGATTTCAGCAGGTGATAAAAGATGTTTATCAGACGTGGGAGCAACACCTGAAAGATAAAGGATGGGCTCAATTTGCCTACAACTATATAGCGGATGAGCCGCCCTGGCCCAACCCGTTTGTAGAAAAACTGCTTAACACTGTTCATGGGTTTGCCCCTGAGATTAAAACGGCAGTGCCCATGACAGATTTTCCTCAGGATATGAATGAAATAAAAAATCTTGACATCTGGATATATCATGCGCATGTTCACCATAGAAACAGTGCAATGCCGGCGGAGAGGACGGAGAAAAAAATGTGGTGGTATGTGTCATGGGACTATTTTTTAACAACGCAGGAGTTAATTGAGCATAGAAGGTTTTTCTGGGATATGTGGAGAGATAATATCACGGGTCTTTTGTACTGGGCTGTCAACTCATGGACGGCCAACCCATGGGAGAATCTGCACCGGTATCCACCGTCACATTCAGCCCGTCAGCGTCTGGATTTTGGGAATGCTCTGCTTGTCTATCCAGGCAAGAAAGGGCCGGTTAATACAATCCGTTGGGAAATAATAAGAGATGGGGTAGAGGATTATGACTACTTTGTTCTTTTAAGGGATAAAACGCAGAAGTTAAAGGATAAAGGAGATAATGCCCATCTGGTAAGAGAATCAGAAAAATTGCTGTTGAGAGTGAAAGATAAAAATACTTCCGTCAAAAATCCGCAGAAAATGTACGAAATAAGAAAAAAAATTGCTCAGCAGATTGAAAGAATGAATTCTGCAAGACATAATCCGATTTGTGCAACCTTAACAATCAGGTTATGAGAGGTTATC
The DNA here is from genome assembly GCA_964413825.1 of uncultured bacterium. Taxonomy (GTDB): domain Bacteria; phylum Ratteibacteria; class UBA8468; order B48-G9; family JAFGKM01; genus JAFGKM01. Next base: position 6,384 of record CAYPTS010000010.1, on the reverse strand, counting down.
CAATGAGAGTTATCAGGTATCCTATAGACAAGACGGTTAAAGAACTTGCATCAATGGCGCAGAAAACAAAAAGGAAAAACAAATGAGCGAATTAAGACTTGAAAACTATACCATGCCGGCATCTCGCCTCGGAGAAGAAAGTCCTCTGCCGCCCTTAGACGGATGCCTGCCCTATACCCTGCAGAATAATTATGACAGGGAAAAGGCGCCTCGAGAATTTAAAACGGTGGTTTTGGAAAACGATATTTTAAAGGCTGTTTTTTTGATAGAGCTTGGCGGCAGGCTCTGGTCTCTTTTCCACAAGAAGAAGAAAAAAGAACTGCTATATGTGAATCCCGTTTTTCAACCGGCCAACCTGGCTATAAGAAATGCATGGTTCAGCGGCGGGGTCGAATGGAACATGGGGTTATTCGGTCATTCTGTTTTCACTTGCTCGCCCGTATTTGCGGCAAGGTTAAGGATGGATGACGGGACACCTGTCTTAAGAATGTACGAATGGGAACGGATACGGATGGTTGCGTATCAAATTGACGTTTTTCTGCCTGAGGGTTCGGATTTTCTGTTTGTCCGGGTCAGGATAGTAAACCCGCATGAACATGAAATTCCCATGTACTGGTGGTCAAACATAGCGGTTCCGGAAACTCCGGTGGGACGGGTCGTTGTTCCAGCCGAATCGGCTTACAGGCATAATTATCAGGGCAAAACAAGTATTGTTTCCGTTCCTATGGTTGAGGGCGTTGACCAATCATATCCTGGTAATTTTAACCGTTCGGCAGATATTTTTTACCGCCTCAATCCGGATTCACAGCCGTGGATAACCGCTCTGGAAGGCGATGGGAGAGGGCTCATACAGACTTCCACCAAAAGACTGCTCGGAAGAAAACTTTTTGTGTGGGGCATGCATCAGGGCGGAAGATACTGGCAGGAATTTTTGTCTGCTCCGGGGTCAGCCTACATAGAGTTGCAGGCAGGCCTGACTCAAATCCAGTCGAAAGATTATTTGCAAATGCCGGCCGACGCCGACTGGTCATGGCTGGAAGCATACGGATTGATGGAATGTGCTCCGGAATTGATTCGCGGCGCCGATTGGAAAACTGCTTATGGTTCAGTTGATGCCGCGCTTAAAAATGCAATGCCGCTGGAAAAACTGGAATTGATGTTTGCAGAAACTGCGCATATAGCCGATAAGACTCCGGAAGATATCATGCATAGAGGGTCGGGCTGGGGAGCGTTGGAACGAATCCGCAGGGAAAAGTGCGGAGAACCTCCTTTCTGTTCAGGTTCTTTGGTATTTGATGATGCGGCTTTGGGGAAAGAGCAGGAGCCATGGCTTGAATTGCTGAATAGCGGTTTAATGCCATATTCTCCTCCGGAAGAGAAGCCGCCTTGCGGATGGATGATACAGCGGCAGTGGCAGTTAATGCTGGAAGAATCCGTTCAGCAGTCCGAAAACGACCATTGGTTGTCATGGCTGTGTCTTGGAGTAATGCATTACGGCAGAGGAGAATTCGAAAAAGCCGGACAGATGTGGGAAAAATCATTGAAGATAGAGCCCTCTCCTTGGGCGTATCGCAACCTGGCCATGCTGGCTATAAAGAATAATTTTATGGAGAATGCGGCCGATTTGTTGGCGAAAGCGGTAAAAATGGCTCCTGAAGTGTATAATTTGGCTGTGGAATACTGCAAGGTTTTGATTGAAACCGCACGTTACGAGACTCTTGTGAAATACATAGACAGTCTGCCGGCAGGCATGCGTAACCGCGGAAGGATAAAAATTATGGAGGCACAGGCGGCCCTTAAACAGGATGACTTGGAGCGGACAGAGAAGATTCTTCGGAGCAGACCTTCATTTGCCGATGTCAGAGAGGGAGAGAACATTCTTAGTGATATATGGTTCGAGATGCATGAAAGGCGTATCGCAAAAATTGAAAACAAAGTAATTGGCGATGAATTGAAACAGCGGGTGCGGAAAGAATTCCCGCCGCCGGCATGGCTTGATTTCCGGCAGAGCGCATAAAAAAACAGAATCTTGAATCTCTCACAAGAAATCTTATCATGCAAGAGTTCGGGGTAAATCGGGGCGCTCGGATTGTGCTTTCGCACGGTCTCGGCACCAGCGGCTCCAAAACTGTTATTTGGGGAAAAACGTGCCTCGGCTCGAACCAGTGTTCGAACCCTCGCCGATTAAAATACAAATCGGGGCGCTCGGATTGTGCTTTCGCACGGTCTCGGCACCAGCGGCTCCAAAACTGTTATTTGGGGAAAAACGTGCCTCGGCTCGAACCAGTGTTCGAACCCTCGCCGATTAAAATACAAATCGGGGCGCTCGGATTCGAACCGAGGGCCTCCTGCTCCCAAAGCAGGCGCGCTAAACCGGACTGCGCCACGCCCCGTACATTCTTCAGGATACTATGCCGCCTTCTTCACTGAGATATATGCCCTTCAGTTTCATCTCCAGACTGTGCGGGTTTTCCGTAAACTTCATTGCTGTTTCCTCGGTGATGAACTCCTTGTTGACAAGGTTTATCAATGCTTCGTCAAAGTCCTGCATACCGTCTGCCTTCCCTGCCTTGATTGCCCTCAGGAGTTTATCATCCTTGCCTTCCAATATTAAACGGGAAATGAGCGGATTAACAAACATTATTTCACAAGCGGGGACACGGTGTACCTCCGGATTTATTGCCGGCAGGAGCAGCTGCGAGACTACAGCGCGCAGGTGCATGCTTATGTTTTTCCTCACCTGCGGATGCTGTTCCTGCGGAAAAAAGTTTAAAAGGCGCGAGATTGTCAGAGAAGCGTTTGAACTATGCAGCGTGCCGAAAACGAGGTGTCCCGTTTCAGCCGCCTGCAGGGCAAATTCCACTGTTTCCGCATCCCGTATTTCACCGGCGAGTATTACGTCCGGGTCCTGCCGGACGGCATATTTCAGGGCAGACTTGAAAGAAGACGCGTCTATTCCCAGTTCTCTTTGGGTAATCATCGCTTTTTCATTCTTGTACAGGAATTCTATGGGGTCTTCGATGCACAGGATATGGCATGCCCTGTTCTTGTTTATGTCGTTTATAACAGCCGCAAGCGTTGATGATTTTCCGCTTCCCGTGGGTCCGGTAACAAGTACAAGTCCGTTAAAAAAACCCGTGATTTTCGATGTAGCGGGAGGAAGATTAAGCAACTGAAAATCGGGTATGACGTTTGAAATTCTTCTCGCCGCCAGAGAGACGGAACCGCGCTGTTTAAAAATGTTTATGCGGAACCTTCCGACGTCATGCATCCCGTAAGCCGCATCGACACTGCCGTGTTCTTTCAACAGGTTTATGTCATACTCGTTTTTCAATATGACGGAGATTGTATCCTGCATGTCTTCCAACTGCAGAGGTTCAAATTCGTCAAGGCGTACAAGGTCGCCTTTTATGCGTATTACAGGACGGGAACCTACCTGCATATGTATGTCTGAAGCATTCTGCTCTTTTGACATCCGCATCAACCTGAAAACAAGTTTCCCTTTGGTGTCCATCATTATTGTGATTCCCTTGAGTTATTCTCCTATTATCTTGATTAGAACGCGCTTGTTTCTTCTACCGTCAAACTCTCCGTAAAAGATTTGTTCCCATGGTCCGAAATCAAGAGTGCCGTTCGTTACAGCGACGACAACCTCTCTTCCCATAATCTGCCTTTTCATGTGGGCATCGGCGTTATCCTCGCCGACGTTGTGGGCGTATTGCGAAACCGGCTGGTGGGGGGCAAGTTTTTCCAGCCATTTTTCGAAATCCCCGTGAAGTCCCTGCTCATCGTCGTTGATAAAAATGCTTGCCGTGATGTGCATTGCGTTGACAAGGCACAATCCTTCTTTTATTCCGCTTTCATCCACGGCTTTCTGCACCTCTTTTGAAATGTTTATGAACGCAATCCTGGTGGGTGTGTTAAAGGCAAGTTCCTTTTTATGGCTTCTCATTTTATGGCCTCCTCTCAAATAGTGCACCACAATTCCATTTTTATAGTATAACATTTTTTTGTTTTCCTGAGAAACATAAAATGATATAATCAACATGGATGCGGTTAAAGATGCAACGGACAAAATGGAGGTAAAAAATGCCTGATTTAAAGAAAAAAATTGTTTTCACCGCGGTTATATTCGTGTGCTTTACGGCAGTTTGTTCATTTGCTGCGACGAGAAGAGACCTTGTGCAGTATATAGACCGGTCCGAGTCAATTATCAAATACATGATGCGCTCGCCGGATGTATCTATACCGAGGCATTTCTTGAAAGATGCATATGCTGTTATTTTCTTAAGGCAGTACAAGGCGGGGTTTGTGCTCGGGGCAAAGGGCGGCAATGGCATAATCCTTGCAAAGGACAAAGCTACGGGAGAGTGGAGCCCCCCGGCGTTTGTTGCGACGGCCGAAGGCAGTTTCGGTTTTCAGATAGGCGGCAAGATGCTTGACGCGATACTTTTGGTAATGAATGAAGAAGGGCTGACCCTGCTTTTAAAATCTCCTCTTAAAATAGGTGGAGAGGTTTCCATAGCCGCAGGGCCGGTCGGCAGGGAAGCGGGCGCCAAGGCAGGCCTGCCTGCTACAGGCATACTGATATATTCAAGAGCCAGAGGGGCTTTTATCGGGGCGTCTTTCGAGGGCGGAATTATAGTAAGCGACGCGGATGCAAACAATCTGTTCTACGGCATTGACGGCATAAATGCGAGGGAAATACTGCTTGAGGGCAGGGTTAAAATGCCGGAAGAAGCAGTGTCTCTTATCGATACCATAAAGAAATATGAAACTTCAGGGGAATGATGCATCGTGTATAATTAATCATGGAAGAAAAAAAAATCAGCCGTGTTCTTGTTCTTCTTCTGGTAAACAGCGTATATTTCTTTTCCTACTTTCAGAGGATAGCGGTACCCGGAACGATATTCAATGAGATTCAGTCCGGATTCAACCTGTCGGCAACTGCCGTTGCAGGCCTTGGTTCCCTGACCTTTCTCATATACGGCGGGATGCAGATTTTCGCCGGCATTACGTCCGACCGTTTCGGCGGTTTCAGAACTTTTCTTATGGGAGGGCTGCTTTTAAGCCTTAGTTCTATCCTTTTTTCATTTTCTTATTCGCCGGCCATGCTTTTCATAATGCGTATATTCGTTGGTTTCAGCGCCAGTTTCATATTCATAAGTCTTGTAAAGATACTGACGGTAATATATGACTCCGAAGACTTTCCTTTCTACCTAAGCATATCTCTGATAATGGGCTATTCCGGCGGTATTTTTGCAACGTATCCCCTGGAACGGGCTGTCAGTTGCATGGGCTGGAGAAACGCTTTTCTTATCGCAGGGCTGGCGTGCGGCGTTTTAGCCGTTGCCGCCGGTCCGGTACTCAACAGGGCCAGAGCGGCTTATACGCAAAAGAAAACTTTTTCATTGAAGTCTCTTTTTATAGTATTGAAAAACAGGCATTCTTTTCCCGTTGCTCTTTCGGGAGCTATAAATTACAGCGTATATATGCTTTTTCAAACGACAATCGGCAAGAAATATCTGCAGGATTCATTCAACATTACTTCGGCACAGGCGTCATTTTTCACGTTTGTCATGATGATGACGAGTACCTGTTTTGCTTTTGTTTCGGGATACACCTCCCGGCTGATGGGTTTGCGCAAGCCTTTCCTTCTCGTCGCAAACGCCATTACTCTGGCGGCTTCGATTATACTGTTTGTGAATCTTTCATTTGTGGGCAGTACAAAACTTGTACTGCTTTCCTATCTTCTTCTCGCCTTTTCCGCGGCAGTTTCGCCTGTTTATATAACGGCGATGAAAGAAGTGAATGCAGTAGAAGTTGTCTCCACTTCAGTAGGATTTTATAACTCGCTTGCCTGGTTTTTCATTGCGTCCGCAGGATATGCCGCAGGCCGCATACTCGACGCCTTCAGGCATTCCGCGGTTGAAATTGCGGGCATTGTCATTTATCCCGACGCTGCATACAAGATGGTCTGCCTTGTGTGCATTATGCTGGCGCTCGTGTCTTTTCTGATTTGTCTTTCGATAAAAGAGACCGGCAACGGCAAAACTTAATCTCTCTTTCCTTAAGACTGTCATTGATTTATAATATTGCCGTGCGGTATTTCAGCGCCTGTAGCTCAACCGGATAGAGTAGTGGGCTTCGAACCCAAAGGTTGCCCGTTCAAATCGGGCCAGGCGCATTTAGAACGGGCAACCTTTATCTTTATATTTTTTGCAAAATAGGGTATTATATATACCTGTTTATCTACAATGGTGGGTGTAGCTCAGGGGCAGAGCACTAGACTGTGGCTCTAGGAGCCGGGGGTTCGAATCCCCTCACCCACCCCAGAATTTTTCTGCGGATAGGATAACTGCTTATTTTTTTAGCAAGATTTTC
>CAYPTS010000009.1:20084-42971 GCA_964413825.1 uncultured bacterium | reverse complement strand
CATGTCCCAAAGAGTAAGAGGGATTTCCACCGCATATATTGCCGCACGGGACAACAGTCTTCAGTCGATGATGTTCAGTTTTATTTCGTCGGAGTTGGCCTTCAATTCCGGCGCGTACATGGCGCTTGCCTTCGTCGGCAGAGCGCTGAACCTGCCAGGTATCTCCGCGCGCATCCGGTAACTGACGCTGTGCGTGCCGCGCGGCAGAACACGGGTGAAGAAGCAGACGCGTTCGTCACGCAGTTCCATGTAGGCGTTCATCCCGCCTCTGGTATAGCCGCTTTGCACTTCAACCGGCTCAAATCCCGCCGCCTTCATGTCTTCAAACATGATATACTCGTAGTCGTTCTTGCTCTCTATCTTCAGTTCAATCTCCACCAGGTCCCCGCTCTTTAGCGTCGCCAGGCCTGCCAGTTCTTCCCGCCTGTATTTCTCCACCCGCTGGTCAATGACCTGACCCCGCATGCCCTCTGCCTTGACGGTTTTCTCCTCGCGAACCAGCTTGTAGTACTTCCTGGTCACCTTAATCTCCAGACCGGCCTTTGTGATGGGGTCTTCAAGCGTGAAGTTGGCAAGATACGCATTGAAGTATAACGGTCCTGCACCTTCCTTGCGGAACTCTACGGTATGTTTGCCTGTTGACAGTTCGTCGCCGATAAGAACCAGTTTGTTGTCGTAGGTGAAAAGGTTGTCCCTGTTAATCTTTACCTCGTTCGCCTTCTTCCCGTCAACGAGTATCGCAAGCGTCATGTCCGGACGGTCCTCGCCGCTTGCCTTCAGGTAATCCGCAAACGCCTCTATGACCAGCGCGGTGTCCCTTGTACCGTTCCAGTAAGTGGCGTGTTTTCGGTTGTTCAGCAGATACTTGACCATTCTCGGTGCAACCTGTCCCTTCGGGTCTGTCGCGGCAAGAAGTTTCAGGTAGTACGCCTGCGCCTCAATCTCGCTCCCGTACCAGTACCACCACATACTGCCCTCCGGCATCCGCAGGTAGGCGGTCTGGTTTTCGTCGTCCTGCACCACGTACTGGCTGACGTTGCGTATAAGCATGTCCCGCTTTTCCGTATCTCCGGCGTTGTGCAGTGCAAGTCCGAACATCGCCTTGGCATAGACCGACAGGTTGTTGCGGTCCCGGTAGAGGAAATCGCGCATCTCGACGTTGTCGGCATTCTCGTCCACAAGCACCATGTAAACGAATGCATCCATGTTGCCGGCGGAAGATTTCCACCGGATATTCTTGTCTTTTTTTACGGCATTTTTCAGCAGGACCACCTGCTCCGCCTGGTATTTTTTCAGCCACTCCGCTCCGCGTTCAAGCACGCCGGGAACTATTGCCACGCCGTTTTCGCGCGCAACCTGCAGGCCGTGCACGACAACCGCGGTAGTATGCGGCCAGGACCGCTCTCCCCAACCGCTGAACCATCCCCACCCGCCGTCGGAACACTGCATGGCAGTCAGCCGGGTTACGCCGGCTTTTACCATCTGGCGCAGTTCTTCCTCGTCGAAAACAGGATTGGCGTCAAACCGCTTCCACTGTTTTGCGCGTTCAGTGTCTATGCCTATTTCCTGCGCGTTAAGGTTGCTCCGTTTATCCCTGATATCTTTCAGGTCCAGCCCCATGTTCAACAGCACCTTCTGCGTAATCACCGCCGGCAAAAATCTGTTGAGAGTCTGCTCGGTACATCCGTACGGATAGTCCGCCATGTACGGCAGTGCGTCCACCATGGCGGCGGCAAGACTCGGCGAGTACCTGACCTCCAGCCGGGTCTGTTCCGGGCGGCGTTGCGCCGGCACGTTAAAGGTGATTGAGCCGGACGGATGGCCGGGCTTCATGTATCCCGACCAACTCTCGGTCTTCAGCATCCCGTGAACGTAGGCGGGAAATGACATCTGCATCGCATCGGATTCCTCGTCGGTGAGCGCCTTCATCCGCACGACCGCAGTACCGGGCTGGACAACCTTCACGCGCCAGTCGACGCGTTTCTCTCCGCCGGCCTCCACGGTGACGGGCTTCTTCATCCGCATTCCCTTCATCATCTCCAGGCACCCGCCTTCCATCTCCAGTATGACCTCCACCTTCTTAGCGGACTTGAGGTAGTTGTGCACGTTGGCGGAGAGCACAACCTCGTCCTTCTGCACGAAAAAGCGCGGCGCCTGCAGGCGGATAATAAGATTTTTCGTCGTCACCACCTCGGCAGTCCCCTCGCCCACCCGGCTTCCCGCGCCCATTGCCCATACCCGCGTCTTCCATGTGGTAAGGTTTTCCGGCATCTTCACCTGCACCTCCGCCCTGCCCTGCTTATCGGTGATTATGTTCGCAATCCAGAGCGCCGTATCCGCAAACTGCGTGCGCACCGACGGCTCAACAGCAGGAAACGCTCCTCCATCTCCGGATTCCTTATCCCTGTCAAACGCAAACCCTTCCTCCGACTTTTCCTCGGACATCGCGGACATGGGGGCAGATGCGGACTTTTTAACCATCTGCATTGATAAGTCTCCCCCGACTCTGAGAGACTCTCTGCCTCCCAGTCCGTCAGTTACCTGCTCGTTCTGAGCAAGATGCCCGAAGATACCGATATATCCCATCGCACGGTCAGAGATGTCATATCCACCCCTGTCGAGGCTGGTTTCGCGAACAGGGTTATGATGCCTGCGCCACTTCCAGAAAAATTCTTTTATATCAGGAACGTTTGAGCCGCCGGAGATATACTCCACCGCCTTGTCGTACATAGTCACAACAAGACTTCCCGTAAACGGTTTGCCGGTTGAATCCGTAACGCTGAACCTCAACGCGCCTTTTTCCCCGGGCTTGTACTGCGCCGCTGACGGCTCCACCGCAACGTTCAGAACGCGGCTCTCCGGAGGGACTGCTATCTCGCGCATCTCCTGAAAAACCTTGCCGCCGCTGACCGTCACGGCCTCCACGAAGAAATTGGGCATGTCTCTCTTTAACACTTCTATCTGCTCCTGCACGCTCTTTCCTGCCATGCGGATAACCTTCGGGGCAAGGCAGACGCCGTTGGCGGGACGGACAAAAAACAGAACGCACCCGCCGGAACGGTTGGTATTTATCATAAGGTTGACCTTCTCGCCCGGCGCATACTCGGTCTTATCGGGAACCAACTCAATGTCATCAAAGCGGAAATCCGCACCGATGATGCCCTGCCCTGTAACGCAGAAGACATACCCGCCTTCAATGGTATGTTTTTCCGCATCCGTCAGCCGGTAGCTCAACCGGTACTGGCCTGCCTGCGATGCCTTTATCTGCATTACAGCGCTGCCTTCGACGCCGGTATCAAGGTTCCACCTCTGCACCTCGGTCTCCAAAGGTTCGCCCTTATGGTACTTTACCTGCAAGAGGCGCAGAACACCCCTGCCCTCAACCGGTTTTCCATCAGGAGTCCTTCCGGTCGCCTGTACACGGACAGTATCGCCGGCGCGGTAGTGGCCGCGGCCTGTCCAAACGTATACCTTAAACGGTTTCCTCGCCACGATGACCGTCCCTTTGCCGGTGATGGTGCGCCGCGACCGGTCTGTGACCTCCGCGGTAATCTCGTAACGGTGGTCGGTATCTCCAAGCATCGCTTTTGCGGGACCGGTATCAATCTCCACGCTGATAATTCCGTCTTTTCCTATGGGCGTCTCTACTTCCGCCACCAGTTCCGGCTGTCCCTGCGGCCGGTGCCGCCACCACGGCCAGGGGCGTACGCATCCCCATTCCTTCCAGCCCGGATACCACACGTAATTATATCCGAACCATCCGTAACCGCGGCCGTAGAACCAGTCCCAGCGAAGCGGAGGATACCAGTCCGCAGAATGTTCGTAACGCAAAATTTTATATTTCACCTTGCCCTCGGTGACCGGCGCGCCGAAATAATACTTCGCCTCTATCTTTGCCGGAATCTTCTCGCCCAGCATCACCGGCTTGTCCGGAGCGGAAACCTTGACCTCAAACTCCGGCTTCTTGTATTCTTCCACGCGGAAACTGCCGTGCCCAGTATGGTCTACCGTGACCCTGTACTGACCGAGCGTAACGTCTTTTGCGAGGAGAAACTGCCCGTCTATCCCGCCGTACCCGTCCGCCGTGAAACTTTTCTCAAATACCTTTTCCCCGCGCGGGTCGTGGATGCGCACCGTGAACGAACGCCCAGCGAAAGGAGAGTTGCCTTCATGGTCGTACTTTGCGGTGTTTACCCACCACTTGAAATTAACTGACTGCTCCGGGCGGTAGACCGGCCGGTCGGTCATAAAATAGTACTTGGTCTGATTGTACTCGTAGTCATAGTACCTGCCGAACCAGGCACCGGTGAACCCGAGATATGCCATCCGCCCGCTCTCCGTTGTGGCGGTAATCAGCCACTGGTAGTTGTTGTCGTTTTCCTGCCCCTTGCAGATGAACTGCCCGTCAGCATCGGTAAACTCCGCGAACTGTCTTGTCAGGATATCGTACCGGGCTTCGCCGGTGCGGCGGTTTTCACGCCACTTCTGCCAGTACCCGAAAAACTCAAGGTTCGCCTTCGCAACCGGCAGTCCTGTCGCCGCGTCGGCGACGAAATAGTATATTCCGTTATCGAGAGGTTTCTTGACTATCGCGGTATCGGCGACCCACAGGATGATGTTGCTGGTATTGCCGTCGGACATCTTCGCAGTCAGCAGGTATGCGCCCGGTTTCTGCAAAGGGGTGGTGACAGTAATACGCCTGTCAAAGTGCTTCGGGCGCGGTTTCAGGTCCAGCGACCACGCGGCAACCTGTTTCCCGACGTACTGCTCCTGTTTCTTTGTAACCAGCCGGTAGCCGATATCATGTACGTTTATTTTTTCCCAGTCGAGGTTCGCCGGCTGGGACTTGATGTACTGTTTGAGGTCTGCAAGCAACTTTGGCACGTTTACTTCGCGCGCGGTAAATTTCACACTGCACCCGTTGCGGAACCTGTACTCAACGGTAGCCCCCATGCCTGCGGGCTGGGTGACCACCGGCTGGAACTGTCCCCAGTTTTTCACTATCTGCTCAAGGCGGTTCTGCTTGTAGTTCCGGTGGTCGCCGAACTGTTTGATACTGCAGCGCCAGTATTCGGCCGCCTTATCATACTGCATCCGGTTTTCAAATATTGCCGCCAACTTGTTCAGCGCATCTTCGGCGTATCCGCCCTTCTCATCCTCTGCTATCTCCACCGCGGTTGTCATTGCGAGCGTTTTTTGCGCGGCAATCTCCTTGTAGATTTTTATGTGGTTGAATTCTTCGGGCAGATTAAACCGCTTGATGCCTGCCGCCAGCCGTGCAATTGTCTCATCCTCTCCCAGAATGTGCACTGCGTAGGGACCGCTTTCGTTTTTCTTCGCATCATCCTCTGCCGCTGTCCTGAAAAAACCGCGGTATTCGCTCATTGTGGCAACTCCGAACTGGTTGGACAGAAAATCCGCCCACTGTGCAAGAACGCTGTTTTTGCCGGCAGGATAGAACTCAATCGCCTTCATCATGCACCAGCGGAACCGTTCTCCGTCTGTCGCGGCTGTTTCCCATCTCTCGGGAAGATAGTGGAAAACAGGCGTGCCGTCAGGATTTACCGGGGCTCCACGCGTACCGGAATAGTAGTCGCCGTAATAACGCCCCTCGTCGTAGTCAGGCAGGGATGTAAGGTCGGTCAGGTACTGCAGACGCCACGCTTCGTTCCATCCGCGGTTGCCCAGAATCGCCCTGGAATACGAAGTATAAAGATTGCTTGTATTTGAACCCTTTTCGGAGTCCGGTCCCTTTATGTTCCTTTCAATGGCGTCCCGATACAACTGCATTGAACGCACCCTGTCGCGCTCGAAGGAATTCATTATCACGGAACTGCCCCGGTGCGGACCCCGCACAAACTCCCCGGCTATCATGGAACCGTAATGTTCAGCATCCATGTACAACTGTGCCGCGCACGCCAGCAGGCGCCAGTTATCCTTGTGAACCTCGATAACCTTCTCAACGAAGCCGTCAAACTCATTGCTCCGGCCCAGATTACGCAGGCACTGCACGGCAAAAGACATATCATCCGCCGCCCTCTGCGGGTCGTCCTTCGGGTCCAGGGCAAGCACGGAGTATATGTCATACGCCTCTTTGTAATTGCCGTCTTTCAACATCTGCGCCGCACGTTCTCTTGTTGCCGGATGCGCCTTTTGACCGGATGCGTCGGCCGTAAACAACCTTGCCCCCGTTACAGCCGCGGCGAGCAGGATTATGATGGTACCGATTTTCTTTAACCTGAACATTTGCTCCTCCCTTGTAGTGAAGACCTTTTTTCTGATAGTTAGACACGTCTCACGGAAAAAGGTTCCATCACAAAATTCTTTTCCGATTCAAGAACGGCTTCCGGTCTGTATCTATTGTACTCCAAAATGTAGTGTGACGCACCATGTAAAGCTTCCCCGGTACCTCTGAATCCTGTGAACGGCAAGAAACTTGCACGGAACGGATGGTTTAAGGTATTATATTTTGACAGGAGAAATTTATGGAACACCTTAGAGAATTTTATGCGAATCTGTCAGACAGAAAAAAGATAGTCCTGTGGGTAAGCGTATTTTTCGTACTTTTTTCCGTTATACGCATCACCGTGTGGCAAACCACCAAGGGCGGCGTCCCCGGACCCAAATACTTCGCAAAAAAACTTGCCAGCGATTCCCCCGAGGAGAAGAAGTTCGCCATATACGAAGTAGGCAGACTCGGAATGAAATCCGCCGTTCCTTCGCTTGCAACTATAATAAAAGAGAATTCAGACCCGGAGATTAAAAGAGCCGCCGCCGCAAGTCTGGGAAAAATAGACAGTGACCGACTTATCGCTTTGCTTGATGAAACGAAAGGGAACGAAAAGCATGCGGTGATGGAGACCCTGATAAAACTCGACAGAAAAAACATGTATCTTCTGCTGGAAAGATTTCCCGCGGAAGACAGCGAAACAAAAAAAACTATTCTTTCTTTCGCCGATTATTTATCTGACCCCGGGCACAGCGACAAAATTCTCGAAATGGCGGAAAACACCTCAGAAGACGTTTCCGTCAGGAAAGAGCTTCTCGGAATGATGGCGGGAAGACAGATAGATTCCCGCATGGAAACAAGACTGTGGAACCTTTATTACCACGACCCCGAGGACGAGATAAAGAAACTGGCATACACACTGATAAAAGAGGCGCGGAAGAAAACGGCAGATTAGCACCCCACGGGACCTGTCATTGCAAGATAAAACCGAAACAATATCCCTGAGATTCCGACATAAGGAAACAGAGAGAAAAGAAAGCAGTTTCCTTTTCTCTCTTTATCAATGATTCTTATGTCGGAACTTGAGTCCTCAATGATTTGGCGTTTTGGGGGAAAGATGGTATAATGGATGTACGAGCGGATAACTATGAAAAAAGCGAAGGTTTCTCCCAAGGGCAGGATATGCAAATTTCCTCATTGCAAAAATATCTTAAGCGTATACAACCATGAAGAATACTGCCATATCCACCTCACCCTGATTGATACGGAATTATCCGGGGTTAAGGGGTCTAAATCGTGAGCACGCAAAAAACTGACGATTTTCCGCAGAGTTCCAACAACCATCCGGGTTCAAATTTCTTCGGCCTGGGCATTGCCCCGAAAATACTGGACATCCTTGAACGCATAAAGTTTACCGTGCCGACGCCGATTCAGTTCAGGGCGATACCGGTTGCGATAGAAGGCAAGGACGTCATAGGAATAGCACAATCGGGAACCGGCAAAACTCTCGCATTTGCCATCCCCATGGTACAGCATCTGTCGCGGGAAAAAGGAACCGGGTTGGTTCTTGCCCCCACGCGCGAATTAGCCGTTCAGATTGACGAGACATTCCGGAATTTCTCCGGCGCATTCAAACTGAAAACCGCCTGTCTTATCGGCGGAGCTCCCATGCACGGCCAGACCCAGTCTTTACGCAGAGACCCGCGTATTGTCATTGCCACTCCCGGCAGACTGCTGGACCACATGAGCCGGCGAACTTTTCTGCCGGACAACGTAACCATGCTTGTTCTCGATGAAGCCGACCGCATGCTGGATATGGGATTTGCCCCGCAGGTCGAGGAAATACTGAAAAATATCAGGCGCGAACGCCAGACCATGCTTTTTTCCGCAACCATGCCGGTAGAAATCATGCACATGGTGAACAAGCACATGCGGCTTCCTGTCCATGTAGAGGTTGCTCCGTCGGGTACAACCGCTGAAGGAATAATCCAGGAACTGTATATCGTGAAACGCGAAACAAAAATCGACCTTTTGAAAAAAGTCCTTGACGAAAAACACGATTCAGTGCTTTTGTTCATTCGTACCAAGCATAATGCGCGCAAGATAGCCAGGGCAATCTGCGGCATGGGTTATCGAGCAACCGACATCCATTCCGACAAGACCCTGGGACAGAGACGCGAGGCGCTTGAGGGGTTCAAGACGGGGAAATACCGAATTCTCGTGGCTACGGATGTTGCCGCAAGAGGCATTGACGTAAAGCAGATAGAAGTTGTGATAAATTACGACCTGCCGGACGATATAGAAAATTATGTACACAGGATTGGCCGTACCGGCAGAGCGGGACATAAAGGCAAGGCTATATCTTTTGCCACTCCCGACCAGAGCCGCGACGTGAGAAACATCGAAAAATTGATCAGGATGCAGCTGCCGGTCACGAAGCATCCGGAAATTCCGGCTGAGAATTTTGACAGGCATACAAAAGAAGCAATGCCCTCCGGACGCCGCCGCAAAACGCCGGCAAACTATCGCGGAAGAGCGGGAAGATACAGCCATTCAAACACGAAAAAGAGTAAAAAATCTCGGAGGCCGCCAAAGCTCCTGTAAAGAAGGCGGGGAGGCAATGAAGAAATTAGTCCGCAGGAGCCCTGCCGCACAAGGGCTTCACAGGATAAAAATCATCGAAAGCGAAGGATTTACGCTTATCGAACTGCTCGTTGTCATAGCAATCATATCGATGCTCGCAGGCCAGTTACTGCCTTCGCTTTCCATGGCGAGGGAAAAAGGCCGGCAGGCAAACTGCATAAACAACCTGAAACAGTTCAGCATAGCGATTGAAATGTACTATCAGGATTTCAACAACTATCCTCCGTGGCTTTCCACATTGTACAGGGGGTACATAAACACTCCGCCTTCCTTCACCTGCATAACGGACAAAGAGAGAGGGAAAACTGGGCACGGCCACGATTCTTTCCCTGAAACATGCGACATACCGCCTGAAAACATTCCGGGAGGTCCGCCTTCCCCGGAATATGAAGGGGGACTCGACGGATTCGGCCAGCGCAATCCGGAAATCGCCGCCTGCAGTTATTCCTATGAATTCAGCCCCAACGAATGTTCATGGTTCATGGACGGGAAGTCTCTCGAGGAAATCGAACAGGCGGACAAAAACGGGGACGGCTTTGTCTCATGGAAAGAAGCAAAGTTGTGGCAGTCGACATACGGCGGATTGAAAGGGAAGGTTCCTATCGTAAGGTGTTTCTGGCACCACAGGGTTTACAATCAAAAGGTGCTGAACCTTGCGTTTAAAGATTACAATGTGTTTACCAGCGGACCTGAATGGGAAAGTTCCTCCTACTGATTGCCCTTGAACCAGGCGAAGGTTTTTTGAATGCCTTCATCTATGTCGACAGTCGGACGCCAGCCGGTTAAACGGATTATTTTTTCAGGCGATATGCAACTTCTTTTTATCTCGCCTTTCCTTGCATCCGCAAATTTTTTTTCCAGAGGCACACCGGAAGATTTTTTCACGCAGTCAAAAATCCTGTTTACGCTGGTTTCTTTCCCGGTACCCACGTTGAATATGCCCTGCGCGTTTTTTTCCATCACTGCAACGTTGGCGCCGACAACGTCGTCAA
Source organism: uncultured bacterium (assembly GCA_964413825.1). GTDB lineage: Bacteria > Ratteibacteria > UBA8468 > B48-G9 > JAFGKM01 > JAFGKM01. The sequence continues at coordinate 33,107 of CAYPTS010000009.1, read as the reverse complement.
TGTAAACAAAATCCCTGGTCTGCTCTCCGTCGCCGAAAATAACCGGCGTTTTTTTCTCCAGCACTTTTGTGGAAAATATCGCTATCACGCCCGCCTCCGCGTAAGCGTTCTGCCTTGGTCCATAGACGTTGCCATACCGCAGAACAGCAAAATCGAGACCGTAAAAGACGGAGAAATATGCGAGGTATTTTTCAACCGCCATCTTGGATATTCCGTAAGGGCACAGGGGCGAAGGCGGCACGGTTTCAGGTGTCGGCAGAACGTCAGTGTCTCCGTATATAACCCCGCCGGTAGAGGCAAAGACAAATTTTTTCCTGTTTTCCACCTTGAGAAAATTCCTGATTACATTCACGGAACCGTTGATGTTGACGTCTGTGTCAAAAAACGGGTCTTCCTCGGATTTCCTCACATTTATCTGCGCGGCAAGGTGGAATACGACTTCGGGACGCTGTTTTGCGAAAACCTCCCCTACCTTTTCCTTATCGCGTATGTCGGCGTTGTAAAACACCGCTTTTCCGTTCAGGTTTTCAATACTGCCGGTGGAAAGGTTGTCGAGCACCGACACACTATGCCCTTTTTCCACAAGACTATCCGTGAGATGGCTGCCTATGAAACCGCAACCGCCGGTTATCAGTACGTTCATGTTATCCCCTCTCCCCCCTCACTTTGTTATTGTCATTGCGAGCGCAGCGCCTCGTTCTACGGGGTTTTCTGCGCGGCAATCCCATGAGATTGCTTCAGCATACAAGACATGCTTCGCAATGGTAACCATTAGGTGTTATCAGATTGCAGTCTGTTAATCTACCAGGCCAATGTTTTTCACCCAGCCAATGTTTTTCTTGTACCACGCAACCGTCTTCTTTATTCCCTGTTCAAGAGAGGTCTCCGGTTGCCACTTCAAGAGTTTTTCCGCGTTGCCGATGTCCGCCCATGTGGCATAGATATCGGTTTTCTGGAACGGCTTGACGTCCCTGACCGCCTTTTTGCCGAGTTCTTTCTCGATAAAAGATATCAAATCGTTGAGCGAATACGGGTGATTCCCGCCGAGGTTTATGGTGTTAAAACCCTTGACATCCAGTCCCCTGACCGTCCCCTCCGCTATGTCCTGCACGTAGGTGAAATCCCTCTTCTGCGTGCCGTCCCCGTAAACGGTTATGTTTTTCCCTTCATCTATCAGTTTTATAAACTTGAATATGCTCATATCCGGCCTGCCTGCAGGGCCGTAGACCGTGAAATACCGGAAAACCGTGACGTTTATTCCGTACAGATAATGGTATGTATAGCAGACCGCCTCCGCGGCTTTTTTCGAAGCGGCGTAGGGAGAAATGGGCTTGTTGACCGCGAGAGTCTCGCTGAAAGGCATCTCCTCGCCGGCATAAACAGACGAGGTGGACGACAGGATGAATTTTTTCACGCCTATTTCTCTTGCGGCCTCAAGGAGGTTAAGCGTCCCGGTGAGGTTCGCCCTGAAATATATGAACGGGTCGGTTATGCTGGCGCGCACTCCGGCCCTTGCCGCAAGATTGACTATTGCATCAGGAACGAAGTCCTTGACGATTCTCGACATCTCGGGAAAAGCGATGTCCTGCCTGATAAAGGTGAAATTCCTGTGCTCTTTAAGTCGCGCAAGCCGCCATTCCTTCAGACGCACGTCATAATAGTCGTTGAGTTCGTCGACTCCCAAAACCTCGCAGTTTCTTTCCTTCAAAAGTTTTTCCCCGACGCGGCTTGCGATAAAACCGCAGCATCCGGTCAAAAGTATCTTCTTCATCTAAAATCCCCCGCCCCCCCCATTCCATCCCCGGCATGGAACGGGGGTTAGGCTGTAAGGTTGTGGTCGGCAAAACTATAATACTTGTCATCTCCTATTATTATATGGTCAAGAACCTTTACGTTCAATACCTCTCCCGCTTTCACCAACGTTTTCGTGAACTCCTTATCCTCCCTGCTGGGCTCCGGGTCGCCCGAAGGATGGTTGTGCACGCAGATGACGGAAGCGGCAAAGTTATCCACCGCCTTCCTGAAAACCTCCTGCACGATGGGATTTGCCTGATTTACCGTGCCCTGCTCTGTCTCCCACTTGTCAGTAATCCTGTTTTTCGAATCCAGGTAAAACACATGGAAAACTTCATATTTCAGGTCCCTGAGACGCGGCATTATGTAACACACCACATCCTCTGGCTTTGAAACCTTCGGCCTTTCCTCCTTCATCTCGGTTTCCCTGAACCTGCGGCCTATCTCGATGGCGGCCTTTATCTGGCAGAGTTTCGCACTGCCCAGCCCTTTGATGTCCTTCCACTTGTTTATACTCGTATGGCTCATGTTGCGGAACGTACCGAACTTCTGCATTATCTTCCGCGCAAGGTCGACGGCGCTTGTACCCTTCACACCGGTTCTCAAAAGTATGGCAAGAAGTTCCGTATCGGTAAGGGTATGTTCACCGCATTTCAAGAGTTTCTCGCGCGGCTTCTCGTCTTCAGGCCAGTTTTTTATCGAATTGTCGTAGTTTTTCATAAGTTCAGGCAAGGAGTGCGGAGATAATTCCCACCAGAAAAATGCCGTCGTAAACGCCTGCGCCTCCTATGCTCATTATGCCCGGATACCTGCCGAGGTGGGGCAGGTTAAGAACGTCCGCTCCTATGAGAACGCCCAGCACCCCGGAAATATAAGCCACGGGTATCTTGTTGCCCGGGGAAAAAAGAAACGCCAGCGCAACGGCTATAAGCGGCGGTATCAGCGCAGGTACCACAATGCCGGTGCCCGGCACCACCCTTGATATTTTGAAACACACCAAAACGGTTATGACCGTCGCAAAAACAGTGGGCAGGAGAGGCGCCCGGGGAATGAGGTACATGCAAAGCAGTAACGGGATTATGCATCCTCCGAGATTTATCGCTATTATCTGCTTGGTCGGGTCTGCCGGTATGCCGAAAGGGTTAAAGTGGAAAAACGGGAAAATCTTCTGCGGCGGGATAATGGCGGCCTCGCGGGTGTACACCGGAATGTTTATCAAACTGCCCAAAAGCGACAGGAAAAATATCAGGAGCGCCATCTGCGGGGAAAGTCCGATTTTACTGAGCGCAATTCTTATTATTTCAATCTGTACGATAAAGAAGAAAAACGGCAGGAGAAGTATCAGAAAAAACAAGATGAGGATTGAGATAGGCAGAAATATCATACGTCCGCCCCCGTGTCTTTGTAAACTCCCACAGGGAAATACCCGGCCATTTTGGTACGCACCCACTCCATTGCCTGCGAGGGCGTCATCTTCCAGTTCGTAGGACAGGTTGAAAGTACCTCCACAAGCGAGAACCCTTTCTTTTCAATCTGATACCTGAATGCTTTCTTTATTGCCTGTTTCGTTTTTATTATGTCCTGTACGGTGTCTATCTTGGTTCTCTCGAGATATGCGGTCCCGTCAAGGGTCGCAAGCATCTCGCATACCCTGATGGGAAACCCGTGGTAAGAGGTATCCCTTCCCCTGGTTGTCGTGGTGGTTCTCTGTCCCGGCAGGGTTGTGGGCGCCATCTGCCCCTTGGTCATTCCGTAAGTACCGTTGTTGACGAAGACTACCGTGATATTTTCGCCTCTGGCCGCGGCATGCACAATCTCCGCGGTGCCTATTGCGGCGAGGTCGCCGTCGCCCTGGTATGTAAAAACTATCCTATCGGGAAGACAGCGCTTGATACCCGTGGCGACAGCCGGCGGTCTGCCGTGCGCCGCCTCGGTAACGTCAAAATTCCAGTAGTCGTACGCGAGCACCGCGCATCCCACCGGAGCAATGCCTATGGTCTTTTCCCTGATGCCGAAGCCGTCGATAACCTCCGCTATGAGCCTGTGGATAATACCGTGCCCGCAGCCGGCACAGTAAATCGTCGCATTGTCGGTCAGACTCTCCGGTTTTTTATACATCGCCTTCATATTTTTTTCATCTCCTTCAAAATCTCTTCGGGCGTCGGGACCCCTCCGCCGGGCCTGCCGTAGAAAAAAATCCTCGAGTTGTTCTTCACCGCAATTTTAACGTCGTCGAGCATCTGTCCCTGATTCATCTCGACCACGAAGACTTTTTTCGCCTTTTCCGCCATGTTCTTCAGAACCTCGGACGGATACGGCCACAGCGTAACCGGCCGGAACAGCCCTGCCCTGATGCCCTGCTCCCGCGCCATCCTTATCGCCTCCAGACTAATCCTGGCGCAGGTGCCGAAACTCACCACGAGAATGTCCATATCCGTGCACATATGGGTATCGTAAATCTGCTCTTTCTCGGTAATCTTCTGGTATTTACGGGCAAGTTTCCAGTTGTGGGTTTCAAGAACCCCCGGAGCCAGGAAAAGAGATTTTACGGAACGGGGCTTTCTCCCTTTGCACCCATCCAGCGCCCATTTTTTTTTGGGCGTCTTCTTCCTGCCTTTCAAAAGTTCCACCGGCTCCATCATCTGCGCCAGCATTCCGTCGGCAAGAACAAGTACGGGATTGCGGTATCTGTCGGCAAGGTCGAACGCGAGAAAGGTCAGGTCGTACAGTTCCTGCACCGTCCACGGAGCAAGCGTAAGAGTTCTGTAATCCCCGTGCCCGCCGCCCCTGGTCGACTGAAAATAATCCGACTGGCTCGGCGTTACATCTCCCAGCCCCGGACCGCCCCGGTTCATATTTATTATCACCGCAGGCAGTTCACAGCCCGCGAGATAGGAAATGCCTTCCTGCTTCAGCGATATCCCCGGGGAAGAGGAGGAAGTCATTGCCCTCATTCCCGCAAGCGACGCCCCAAAAACCATGTTTATGGCGGAAACTTCGCTTTCCGCCTGTATAAAAACTCCCCCGGATTCCGGCATCCGCTCGCTCATATACTCAGGATACCTGTTCTGGGGCGTTATGGGATAGCCGGCATAAAAAACACACCCGGCCCTTATCGCCCCCTCCGCGGAGGCTTCACAGCCGGTCAAAAGAACCTTGCTCATTATTTTCTGCTCCACTGTCCGTTATCTGCCTGAATCCACGTTCCCGCCGGAGAATATCTCTGCATTACATCGGCAAAAATCTTTTTAAACTTCGCCTCTTCGCCCGGCGCCACGTTGTTTATCTTGAGAAGTTCGTCCATCATCGCCTTTCTCTCCCTGTTCTCGTCGGAGACTATCCTTCTTACGTCTCTCGCCGTTGAACTGTCCGACGGAGCGTTCCTGACGACAACGGCAAAATCGTTAGCTTCACCGATGAAACCGTCTTTCTTGAAATTATCCAGCGCTCCCCTCCACGCATCCATCTTCTGCTTCGCGGCCCTTATCGCGGGAGAATCCGTCCGTATGTCTTTTCTGACCTCCGTGGTTTCCTGCGCATAGGCGGTTTTCGTGAAACTGAACCGCGGAATACTGCTTACCGGAGCGCTTTCGGACGGAGGCGCAAGCAGGTCCTCCGCCGCCTTTTCTATCTTCTCCTCGGGAAACGTCACATAGACATTCACCACGGCGCACCCGGCCATGCACAAAACCGCCAGCATTACAATTCCCATAGTTTTCTTCATCTTCGTCTCTCCTTTACCCCAAACTCTTTAAAAGCCGGGGTTCGCGATTCTGCCGTTCAGTTTCTTTTCCTATTTTACCCCATTTTTCAAAATTCAACAATCATCATCCTGTTCCGCATTTTTATATAAGCCATCAATCTTTTCATTTGCATTGTTTGCGAAAAAAATTTACCATATTACGATGAAATACAGGAACAAGGTACTCATCATTACAGAAGGCTGTATTTTTATCGTGGTGACAGCCGCAATGTTTTTTTCAATTATCTGGATAGACCCCGTCGCCTCTTTACCGCAGGTTTTCAGAATAATTCTTCCCTTTCTTCTTATAACCTACGTTTCCATTTTCATCGTTTTCAGGATTCTGACTTACTACTACCTCCTGCTTCTGCACCAGAAACAACTTATAGAAAAACTAAACGCCTCGTTTGTGAGTTTCGGGAAACATGTTAAGACCGATGATTTGCTGAAACAGGGGCTTGAAAGTCTCATGGGTTTCTGCAAATGCCCCATGGGAATTATGCTGGTTGTCGACGAACGGCTGAAAAAATACGCATCGGGGGAAGTCATAACCCTCAACATCAGCACCTTTTCCGGAGGCGGAAACGCCAAAACCGATGAAAACGACCGGCGCATGATTACATTTTTTCCATCGGACATTCCGACGGACATCGACAAAAAAATACGCGGATTACTCAAAGAATACGATTTTGAAAAATGCCGGACAGTCGTTACCATACCTTTTGCAGCCGGCGGGAAGGTTAAGACCGTTGCCGTTGTCGGGGTTGCAAACATGTCCCGCAAAGAGGTCAGGAAGGTATTCGATGACATGAAGCACATCATCGACATATTCATCCGGAAACTCAACATAGAACTTGAAAACTCCATACTCCACGAAGAAATCAACAGGGCGTCCATCACAGACCCGCTCACGCAACTCTACAACAGGAGATATTTCAACAAACGGGCAAAAGAAGAATTTGTAAAGGCGAAAAGGATGGGATTCCCTGTTTCCGTCATGATTTCAGACCTGGACAATTTTAAGAATTACGTGGATACCTACGGACACCCGAAAGGCGACATCATTCTCATGGAAATTGCATCGGTAATCAACAAAGCGGTAAGGGAAAGCGACATGGTATGCCGGTTCGGCGGGGACGAGTTTGCCTACCTTCTGCCTTTCGCCTCGAGCGTTGAAGCCAACGCACTGGCGGAAAGAATAAAGAAAACCGTGTCGCAGTTCGTTTTTCTGAAAGACGACGCCGACATCGGACAGTCCGTGCACATCACGCTGAGCATGGGCATAGCGAGTTTTCCGGAGCACGGAGAAAACGAGCAGGACATAATAAGCAAAGCCGACAACGCTCTGTTTTTGTCAAAAAAAAATGGCAAAAACATGATTTCGGTATACAAGGACAAGGAGGGTTAAAATGCCTCAGGTTGATAAAATTCTATCTCTGGCAGTCGCCGGACTGGCACTGCTCATGTTCGTATTATCACTGATACTTGTAAGAATTAACAGACAAAAACTGTTTTTTGCCGCGGCGCTTACGGCGGTATACTCTATTTTTACGGCATATTATCTGTATCTAAGCTTCTTTTTCACCGTTCCGCTGTCAATAATGGAAACAGAGGTAATAAAACCGCCGGCAGTTGCGGATACAACCGTCGCGGCAACGACGGAAGAAGAACCATCAACTCCGGACTTCTGGGTGATTGTACAGGCGGAAAACGCCACAATCGAGATAGCGCCCGACGATGAGATGGAAATAAAAAAAACCGGCAGATTCCAGATAAAAGAGGTTAGATACCCGGGAGGGGACGGAACAGAGGACTTGCGGGCCGACCTGAAAGGATTTGCAGGCAACGCCCGTTTCAACAACGGACAGGACATCGGCTATTGGATAACTTACGAAAGGATGCTGCAGCACTGGTCTGTCGAAGGGGAAAAAGACAAGTTCGAAGTTGTGATTAAAAACAGGAATAAGATTCTGGGAAGCATATACGTCCGGTTTATGGAATAACACACCATCATTTATGAGAAAAAAGGGGCTGATAATAAGTTTCGAGGGCATTGACGGGTGCGGAAAAACAACGCAGGCAAAGTTATTTTTTCAATATCTGCTGGGAAAAAACGAGGACGCCGTTCTGCTGAACGAACCCGGGGGAACCTACGCGGGCGACAAAATAAGGAGCATTCTGCTCGACCGCAGAAACAGCATCTGCCCGATAAGCGAACTTCTGCTTTACCTTGCCAGCCGAACACAACTACTGGCTGAACTGATAAAACCCGCAGTCGAAAAAGGAACGACGGTAATCCTGGACAGGTATGTAGATTCCACCGCCGCCTACCAGGGTTACGGAAGGGGCATTTCCAAGGAACTTATAGCCTATCTTCACAGGACATTGGTCGGAACACTAATGCCGGATTTGACCTTTCTCATAGATGCGCCTGCGGAACGTCTTGCGGAAGTACTGGAAAAGAAAGGCAGGGACAGGATGGAGCGGGAATCCATAGAATTCCAAAAAAGGGTGCGGAAAGGATACCTTTCAAATGCCGAAAAACATCCTGAAAGAATAAGGGTTATCCCGAGAAAAACGCAGGAGATGACGCACAAGAAAATTATAGAAACATGGGAGAACTTCCTGAATGGACGCAAAAAAAATAGAAAAATTTCTCGTAAAAACACACAAAAAAAATAGAATTGCCGGTGCATACATAATTTATGGCGGGGATAAAAAACAGCGAAACGAAACCGCCGTTTTTCTCTCAATGCTACTCAACTGCAAAGACTCTCCGCCGTGCGGCTCGTGTCCTGACTGCGAACGGATTAAAAAGGGCTTGCATCCGGATGTAAGGCGGATAATTCCGTCAAAAAGCATCCTGTCCATAGACGATGTGCGGATGATAAAGGATGACATATACCTCACCCCTTATTCCGGCAGAAAGAAAGTCTACATCTTTGACATAGAATACATGAGGGACGAATCGGCGAACGCATTGCTGAAAATCCTCGAAGAACCGCCGCCGTACGGAGTTCTTGTGATACAGAGCAGCAGCACGAATTTTTTTCTTCCGACAATACTGTCGAGATGCCAGAAGATACGCCTGAACTATAAACTCCCCGAAGAAAACATACAGGACGCGGCGGCAGAAGGAAGAGAATTTTCAAAGATGCTAACTCTGGCTAAAAAACAGGATTTTTACGGGTTCTTCAAACAGGTCGACGCTTTTTTGAAAGAAAAAGAACGGGAGGAGGTCGACGAATGGCTGGGAAAAATCGTCCTGTTTTACAGGGACGCCTACTTCAACAGAGCAGGCGTGCCCGGAGAATTTCTTGTCAACAAAAGAGCGGAGGATGCGCTTGTTCCAAGGGACAGGGAACGTTTCCTTGAAACCGTGGAAAAAATTTTGGAATTAAAGCGGCAGGTAAGGTATAATATAAATTTGAAACTGGGATTTGACACCCTGTTTCTCTCGATTTCCTGATAGGTCGAAATTTAAGCATCAGACCGAGTTCGCCAGATAGCAAGGCGGCAAGGAGGAGGCAACGAGGCGTATTAAACATACGTCGAGGAAGCCGACACGCAGCCAACGACGCTATCTGGATGAAATAGGGCTGATATAGCCGAAGTGGCGGAACTGGCAGACGCGCAAGGTTCAGGACCTTGTGGTGGCAACACCGTTGGGGTTCGACTCCCCACTTCGGCACTAATCTTCTTTGAAGGAAGTCGAAGAGAGCGAAGATGTCTGGCTCCGATGAGTAAGAGGAGCCATGCGAATGGCCGACCCGAGCAGTCTCGGGATGCGAGCGGCGCCGACTCCCCACTTCGGCACTAATCTTCAAAATACAAAACCTTTTTTGAAAACCTGTAGGCAGGCGGAAACCGCATCGCTGTCGTAGATGATTCCCTTGTATTTCTTTATCTCGGCAAGCGCAGTTTTTATCCCGAGGGAACTCCTGTAAGGCCTGTGGGAACTCATCGCCTCCACCACGTCGGCAACCGCGAGAATTTTCGCTTCAAACAGGATGCCGTCCGCTTTTAGTCCTTCGGGATAGCCCGTCCCGTCAATGCGCTCATGATGCTGTAAAACAATCTTTGACACCGGCCACGGAAATTCTATCTTCCCAAGTATTTCACTCCCCTTGACCGGGTGGTAGCGGACAAGAGCCGTCTCAACTTCGGTAAGCTCCCTCGGCGCTGTGAGAATTTCCCCGGGGATATAAATCTTGCCTATGTCGTGAAGTATGGATGCTATTCTCAATCCTTCCGTGATGTCCTTGGAAAACCCCAGATGCCCTGCAAGTACACATGCAAGTTTGGCAACTCTCCGCTGATGTTCCGATGTGTACGGGTCTTTTTCCCCGATTGTTTTTGACAGCGCTATTACCGTTTCATCGAGAAGTTTCTTAGTCTTGTGCAGAGAATTCTTCATGCTTTCTTCCGCAAGTTTTCTCTCGGTAACGTCCCTTATGCAAACAAGGTCCACGTTCTTGCCTTCAAAAACGGTTTTCTTTCCTATCGCTTCAACCCAGAATATACTGCCGTACTTATCGCCAACCTGATACTCAATAAGATAGTTCCCTTTTTCCTCGTACACCATTTTTATATCGCGTTTCAACTTATCGAGGAATTCCGGAACGATGAAATCAAATACCGTTTTGTTCTTCAATTCACTGACATTTTTGAAACCGAACATCTGCAGAGCCATATAATTGGCAAACAGAATCTTGCCCTCGAAATCAATTATGATAATGCCGTCCAGCATTGATTCCGTCAAAATTCTGTACCTGTCTTCCGACTCTTTCAGTTTCTTTTTAACGTCGCATATGTTTTCCACTATTACCTCTTCCGGCAAACTTCTGCGTATAGTACGTTATCTATGTTAATTATACATACCGCTTATGTTTTGTCAAGAGCCTTTCAAAAAATCAATAATTTCTGATTAAGGACGGAAGGCAGTCCATGGTAAAAGGATACCAGTTTCCGGACTCGGAAACAGCCCTTCGGGCTTGGGCTTCAGCACAGGCAAGCACTACGGCGAAATCCGACTCCCGGAGAACTCACCCTCCTTCGCCAAGGCTACGGAGGGTTCAGACAGCTCCGGGCAAGGTAATCGGTCGGAACGCTTGCGCTTTTCACCTTGTCTTGCAGCTGTGCTTACACACTCGCCGTCAACTGTATCTCTTTTGCCCCTGACCGGGCGTGCCGGAAACCTGCGGCTTGCGGCTGGTTGCCTTCTTAATCAGAAATCATTGCAAAAAATTGACAGGAGAGAGATTTTCGGGTTAAATAATGCATTATGATTATGATAAACAAATTCAGATTTATGTGCCAGCCGGAAATAGTATGGGGTGTAAATTCCGTATCGCACCTGCCTGACGCAATAAAATCCTTCGGCGGAAAAAAAGTTCTGCTCGTGGCAGACAGGAACTTTACGGGTACGGACATGTTCGGAGAAATTCTGAAAAATATAAAAGAACAGGATATCGGCTCTGCCGTCTTTGACAAACTGCAGGGAGAACCATCCACGGAACTCGGAGACGAGTGTGCCGCCTTCGGGATTAATGAAAAATGCGACATTGTATGCGGCATAGGCGGCGGCAGTACCCTTGACACGGCAAAAGCCGCGGCGGTATTGATAACAAACGGCGGAAGCGTAAGGGATTACCAGGGGCTCAACAAGGTCCCGGGACCCGGGCTTCCCAAGATAATGGTGCCGACAACCGCGGGAACCGGAAGCGAAGTTACTTTCACCGCGGTGTTCATAAGGACCGACGAAAAAAAGAAAGGCGGAATCAACAGCCCGTTTTTATATCCGGAAACGGCAATACTCGACCCCGCCCTTACGGTAACGGTGCCCCCTGCCGTGACCGCATCGACCGGACTCGACGCGCTCTGCCACGCGGTGGAAAGTTTCATTTCCCTGAAAGCGAACTTTCTCAGCGAAGCGGTCTCGCTCGGAGCGATAAAACTTATATGGGAAAGTTTGCCGGCGGCTTACGAAAACGGAGATTCACTTGAACACAGGGCGGACATGCTGTACGGCAGTTTTCTTGCGGGCGTCGGGCTTGCCAATGCCGGAGTGACTGCTGTGCACTCGATATCCTATCCGCTGGGAGGGGTGTTCGGCGTGGCGCACGGCACCGGCAACGGACTGCTCCTGCCTTACGTTCTTGAGTTCGACATGCCTGAGGCCGCCGGGAAGATTGCGCGCATAGCGGATTATCTCGGCATTGAGGGAAGAACCGACATTGAAAAAGCATCCTCTTTCATAGACGGCATAAAAAACCTTCTGGAAAAATTCAGGATACCGCGCCTGAAAGAACTCGGAATTTCTCCGGAGAACTTTGAATCCCTTGCACAGGATGCACTGAAAGTTGCAGTTCCCATAGAAAACAATCCGAAATCAGTAACGGCGCAAGACATTGCAGGGATTTACAAAAAGGCTTATTAATCCCCCCCCCCCCACCTTTTTCCTCCCCCTCGAGGGGGGAGGACCACAGGAGGGGGTGAAACAGGAGAAAGAATTACAACATGACCCGGAGCAAGATATATATTCTCACCGCAGTAATGCTTTTTACCGCAGCAGTGGCCGTATCCTTCGGGGTGGGGCGCATGACATCTCAAAAAAAAGAACGCATATCCTACAGCAAATGGCCGCAGGTACAGTTCAAGGACGTCCGCATCCTCATCGCATCGGATGCGCAACTTGCCAACCAGGGATTCGCCGGAGCGGAAGAAAAGGATTTTGAAAAGACTCTGATGATTTTTCCGGGCATTCTGCCGGGAACGTCCTTTACCAATCAAAACCAGGGGTACGGACCGGTAACCGCCGACCTGAAAATCGTTTTCCTTGACAGGAACATGAACGTGCTGAAAGAAGACGCGATGGCAAAAGAGACCGGAACTTCGACCGCACCGGAAGGCACCTTCCTCGCCGTCGAAGGCCCCCTATACTGAATCCCTTTACTTGCAGACTCATCCGCTGAAGCTATCTTCAGAAGGTTAATATACCAGAATGTGTTAAGGATGTGCCCGGAATATACCGCGTAAGCGGAGAGGGTGGGAGTCGGCGCCGCTCGGCTTTCGAAACGCCTCGGGTCGGCCAGCCGCTGGAACTGCTCTTTTTCATCGCAGTTCCTGACTTCGCTCCTATTCGACTCCCGTTGCTTGCGAAACTTGGCGGAGAGGGTGGGAGTCGAACCCACGATCCGTTTCCGGATACGCGCTTTCCAAGCGCGCGCACTCGGCCTCTATGCGACCTCTCCTGAATCAGCTTGACTTCATTCAGACACAGAAGGTTTTGCCTCGCCGGCCGGCTTGCGCAGGCGTGCGGGAAATTCATACCCCGCCTTAATCCGCTTTGCAAAAAACTTCCTTGCGGAACTGCCTATTTTGCCGTAAGGCAGACTGCCTTTTTCAAGTTTTTTCAGCCGCTCCTTCGCTTTTACAACTTTTCTGCGGTGCACCTTTCTCATCTCATTTTTCAGCTTCGCCATAAA
>CAYPTS010000009.1:0-19984 GCA_964413825.1 uncultured bacterium | reverse complement strand
ACCTGCCGCACCTTTGCAAAACGCCCTTTCTGATAGGACTCTTTTGCCGCAAGGCAGGTATAAACACTCGCCAATCCGGTACGGATGGGCGTGCGCGATTCTCCTTTTCCCTTTTTGATAAGTTTGATAAAATCCCTGGCAAGTTCAATATCGCCGCCGAAATGGCTTAAACCGGCATCAGCGCTGACCGTATCGGAAAACGGCTTGTGGTGACGCGTATAATTAAGACTGTTTTTGTACCAGTCAAATCTTAACGTGCCGAGATACCCGCTAACAGTTGACCCGCGGGCGCCGGCATCCCTGCGCGTAAAAAAGACCTGCGTATAAATTCCGTGCGCACCAGAGGCAAATTCCACAACCGCGCTTGAAGCATCTTCGTTGGTGCCGGTTTCAACGGAACCGCAGTCAACGCTGTATAGGCACGGATGGTCCGCATCATGGCTGGAATGGTTGCGTTTTCTGTTCTCCGGGCTCTCAAGGCAGGTCTCCGTCTCTTTGCACTTCGAGCAGACCAATCCCGCCGGTTTTTTTCCTCCGAAGACCTTTTGAAACGTTGCCATCGCTCCCACTTTGACTATGGGAGAACCCATAAGGTACATCATGTAGTCAAGGTCATGGGTCGCTTTCTGTAGGAAGAGTCCCTGCGTTATTTTATAGTTGCGGTATTCCTGCTCCCAGTAAACCATACCGTAAGTTACGTAGTTCCATGCCATGATGTGCACCGGCTCGCCCACGTCCCCGTTTTCTATCTTTTCCCGTGTGAAAGCGCAAAGCGGCGATACGCGCAGGGGAAAACTGACAACAACCCTGCACCTGGATTTTTCAAACGCCTTTTCGAGTTCAATCGCCTGTTTCATGGAAACCGCTACCGGTTTTTCAAGAAACAGAGGGATGTCGTACTTTGCCGCCTGCACCGCATACGGCGTATGCAGGTTACAGCGGGTGCCTATGAACAGCCCGTCCGGCTTACCTTTGCGCACCATTTCGTCGAGCGTCTTGTAAAAAACCGCTTCTTTGCCATCCTCTTCGGAAAGCCGTGAACGCGCGCCCTTCTCATCAGGGTCGACAACCCCGGTGATGCGGATATCCGGGGCAACTTCTTTTATCGCCCCGTATATTACGCCTCTGGCTCTGCCGCCCAGACCAACCACTCCTATCTTCATTGCTTTCTCCTTATCGCACTTTGTATCTGGGGTCAGGTCTTAGAACGGAGCTGACCCCCTTTTCTCTCTCGGGGGCCAGATATTGGAACGGAGCTGACCCCTGTTTGCAGATGTAAAAAGATACTCCAAATACGGGCGTTTGTCAAAATCAGGGAAGACTGTAGTAACGCCACAGCCGTATCCATTCCTTGAGATACGCGGCGGCAGTCTTCTTGTCTTTGATTACCAGCAGGCATTCGTTATTGCGGCGGGCGGAATCGCTGGGATTGTAAGAACCCGTTATTACAATCTCCTCGTCGACAATAAACAACTTGTCGTGCAAGAATCCTGCAATATTGCTTTTTTTCATCACGCAGTCATAGTCCCTCATGGAGTAAAAAACCGAATACGGCTCCACACTGCTCCGCTCAATGATGCCGTATACCTTCACCCCTGCAAGTTTTCTGCGTATGACCGTTTTCACAAGTCGCTCGGAGGTAAAGTGGTAGTGGGCAAACCGGATGGAACGGGAGGCGGAAGAAAGCACGTTCGCTATAACCGTTTCGCAGTCGTTCTCCGGAGAAAAGTATATGCTGAATGTCCCGTCGGCGTAGGTTTTATTGAAAACGCCGTCTTCCCACCATGAAAGAAACTTTCTGTTGAAGAATTCCGCTGCCTGCGGGTTTTCGATAAAAATGAAGTTATTGTGGGATGAATGCATACTGCCCGGGGTAAAATTGCCGGAACCGGCGAATACCCTGCACCCGTCGACAGCAATGAACTTTGGATGGAAAAGAGCGGATTTACTGTCAATCTTAAGCATGCCTTCGGGGAATTTTTCGGGGGGCTCTGCGTCAAGAATGATTTTTACGTCCGCTGTGCCGTTTTTTTCGATAAGTTTCTGCATCATCTCTTTCCACGACATCGTGTAACCGGCAACGTAGACGGATTTTTCCGCTTTTTCAATCAGGTCGAGTATTATTTGGTCTGTTTTCCTGTTTGGTGTAAAATAGATGTCCGAAGGGTCTGCGCTGAAACAAGGTCCCAGCAGAATGACAACGCGGATAAGTTTAAGGATATTTTTCACGGCAGTATAATTTTACCACATTCTTCCCCCTCACCCCAACCCTCTCCCCGCGGGGAGAGGAAGTGAGGAGAGGGGGACGGGGAGGAAAATCCATGAAAGCGGCGGTGTATCACGGAATAAAGAACATACGGATTGAGGAGATTGAAACCCCTGCATGCGGGAAGGACGAAATACGCGTAAAGGTGAATTACTGCGCCATATGCGGTACGGACGTGCGCATTTATTTTCACGGGCACAAAAAGGTTATCCCGCCGGCGGTAATCGGGCATGAGATAACCGGAGTTATCGACGAGATAGGAAGCGGCGTATCTTACTCCGAGCCGCTGAAGAAAGGAGACAAGGTTGCGCTGGTTACCTCTATCGGATGCGGAAAGTGCAAGATGTGCGGGAAGGGGCTGTATAACCTGTGCCCGGATACGAAAGCCATAGGTTACTTTTACCCGGGCGGGTATGCCGAGTACGTAACAGTGCCGGCGGCCGCGGTAAAACAGAACGCAGTGATAAAACTGCCAGACAACATATCACTCAAAGAAGGCGCGTTGATAGAAGCGCTCTCCTGCGCCATCAACGGACAGGGTTACCTCAACATAGGAAAAGGCGATACGGTGGTGATATACGGCGGCGGCCCCATCGGACTGATGCACGCGGTACTTGCACAGGCGTCGGGAGCGGAAAAGGTGATAATGGCCGACCCGGCGTACGAACGCCTTGAAAAGTTCGCAAAACAATTCGGAGGACTTGTACTCCTCGACCCGAAAAAGGTGAAAATCAAGGATGAGGTTCTCCGGCTGACCGAAGGCTACGGAGCGGACGTGGTCATAACCGCATGCCCGGCAAAACAGGCGCAGGTTGAAGGACTTGAACTGCTGGGCTCGAGGGGCAGGATAAGCATGTTCGGAGGACTGCCAAAGGACAATTCTTTCATAAACATCGATTCCAATATCATACACTACAAGGAACTATCGGTCTTCGGCTCTTTCGCCTCCAACAGGAAGGATTTCATGAAAGCGGCGGAACTTATATCGCAGAAAAAAATAGAAGCGGGAAAATTCATCTCGAAACTTCTGCCGCTGGAAAAAATAAACGAAGGCATAGAGATGGTGAAGGCAGGCGATGTTTTAAAGTGCGTAATTGAAATATCTGCCGCTTGACTTTGCACGCATGGAACACAAGGAATTTTTAAAAGAGACTCTTAAACTTGCGGAAAAAGGCCGGGGGCTGGTCAGCCCCAACCCCATGGTGGGAGCCGTGATAGCAAAAGGCGGCAGGGTACTGGGCAGGGGATGGCACAAGGCATTCGGACTTGCACACGCCGAGATAGAAGCGCTGAAACAGGCAGGGGAAAAAGCGAAAGGCGCAACACTTTACGTAAACCTTGAACCGTGCTGCCACCAGGGCAAGACTCCGCCGTGCACACGGGCTGTCATAGAGGCAGGAATAAAAGAAGTGGTCTGTTCGATGGAGGACCCGAATCCGCTGGTCGCAGGCAAAGGAATTAAAGAACTCGAGAAAAACGGCGTTAAGGTCACAGCCGGCGTCCTGCGCGAAGAAGCGGAAAACCTGAACTCTTCCTACATTACCTGCATAACGAAGCAAAGACCCTGCGTCATACTGAAATGGGCGCAGACGATTGACGGCAGGACGGCAACGCATAACGGCGACTCAAAATGGATTACCTCCGAAAAAACAAGAAACTTCGTAAAAGAACTCCGGTTCGGAACCGACGGCATCCTTGTGGGCGCAAACACCATAATTAACGACAACCCTTCGCTGGATTACGCCGCCCCTTGCTTCCAGACGCGGAAAGACCTGCTGGAGCGCAAGAAATACCACAAGATAATCCTCGACCCTTTGTTAAAAACGCCGGCAGAAGGCAGGTGGTGGGAGAACGAAAAAAACAGGGTGCTTCTGGTCGTGCCGCAGGACGTCCCGGAAGAAAAATTATCAGCCGTCATATCGAAGGGAAACGGAGAGGCAATCAGGATGGAATGTACAGAAGGCCGGTTTTCCATGAAAAAACTCATGAAAAGACTGTATGAAAAAGGTCTTGGCGTTATCATGGTGGAAGGCGGCAGTACCACGCTCACCTCTTTCTGGGAAGAAGAACTGGCCGACGAAGTAATGATATTTACGGGAAACCAGATTCTCGGCGGGAAGGATTCTCTTGCCTCGATAGCCGGAAAGAACAGGGAAAGTTTTTCTCAGGCGGTCAGGATACGGGACATTGAGGTGAAAACGATGGGCGGGGATTTTCTCGTAAGGGGGAAGCCGTGTTTTCAGGAATAGTCGAAGAGACGGGCACGGTAAAAAGAAGGTTTTCCGTTTCCGGCCTGTCAGCTCTGGAGATTTACGCGGAAAAGGTCTTTGAAGATTTAAAAACCGGGGACAGCATATCGGTAAACGGGGTATGCCTGACGGTCGAA
Organism: uncultured bacterium; assembly: GCA_964413825.1. GTDB lineage: Bacteria > Ratteibacteria > UBA8468 > B48-G9 > JAFGKM01 > JAFGKM01. Next base: position 15,332 of record CAYPTS010000009.1, on the reverse strand, counting down.
AAGATTGCGGGAAAAACGTTCACCGTCTCGCTGAGCAGGCAGACCGAAAAAGAAACCTCCATGGGCGGCGTGAAAACCGGTACACGGGTAAACCTTGAACGGGCAATGAAAGCGGACGCAAGAAACGGCGGGCACATACTCACCGGACATATTGATTTCAAAACTCCTCTTAGGTCTTTTTACAAGCAGGGCGGAAATGCGGTAATAACCTTCACAGTTCCGGAAAAATTCGAGAAATACGTGGTGGAACGCGGCTCGGCGGGCGTTGACGGGCTATCCCTGACGATAGCGGAACTGCGGGGTTCGGAAGCGAAAATATTTCTCATACCCTACACCATGGAAAACAGCAACCTGAAATACCGCAAAAACGGGGATATGCTCAACATCGAGGTGGATATAACCGCAAAATACATAGAAAAAGCCCTTAAAAACAGACTAATTTCCCCCTCACCCTGACCCTCTACCGCAAGGGGCGAAGGAAATATACGGTATTCTGCAAAGGTAATTCAGTTCCTACTTATACCTGCGTCCTTCATCAAGCATCGCAAGATAGTTCTTCAAGGGAATGTAGTTGGCAACGGAATTGCCGGTTCCCAGGCAGTACCCTCCACCCGGCATACATGCGTCGAGAGTTTTACGCACACGCTCTCTCACCCTGCATTCATCCGCCTTGACGAGAAAATCAACGTCTATACCGCCCAGCACCGCTATCCTGTTTCCCCACCGCTTTTTTGCCTCGTCCACGGAAATAATGGCATCTTCCCATGAATGTTTAGCGTCTATCTTCACATCGTTTATGAGCGGCTCCATAATGTCGTCAAGTTTGCCGCATGAATGAAGCAGGTATAACTTGCCGTTTTTATGCGCCGTATCCGCACAATTCTTGTGCCACGGGAGGGCTTTTTCAACAAGAACCTTCGGGCTTATCATGCATCCCGTCTTGAACCCCATATCGTCGCTTCCCCAGACAGCGCCCAGCCGGCCGTACCCGGCAATCATCCTTGTATATTCCGACTGGTTTTTCCCCACTTTTTCAAATACGGCTCCGACAAGTTCCGGATTATCAAACAACGCCAGGCTCAATCCTTCGTAACCCAAAAGCCCGGTAACATATTCCAGTATGTGGGCGGTAAGAGCATAACAAGCCATGCCGTCGGGCAGGTTTTTCTCGCACCAGTCAAATTCGCTCATGTCGATTTTTGACGGGTCGGGCCACGGATATTTCTCAAAATCATCCCAGCCGGCAATCACTCCTATTCCTTCATCCTGCCATGAACGCGAACCCCTGTTCTTCTCATCGCCGGTAGTATCTGAAACCCGGTTCCTCTTCATAGTCCAGTCGTAATTGTACGGATATACCCTTATCATATCGTAGCCGAGGAAACGGTGTATCGCAACGCGCGCTTTCATCCTGGCGTCAAGGTCAGGACTGTCTATCTCTCCCGGCAGTCCGAAATATTGAGCCGCCGCCTTCTGCACCTCCGCATCAAGAAACAACTCTATGTTGTAAACCCTTTCCGGAGTCCCTCCGCGCAGAATGTTTTTTTTCAGGCCTTCGCAGTCCGGTTGAAAAGATTTTTGCAGGTACATTATTCCTCCCAGTTTGATATGCCTAATGATATTCCATGCTCCGCCGGAAGTCAAAAAACCGTGCACTCCTTCAGGCTCATCTTGTATTGGAAAAGACTCCTGATTTTAAAAACAGGGGATTTGTATTATAATGAAGGGAATACGGGTAGGGGGGAGAAGAAGAATCCATGGGGGAAAAAAGGATATTCAGCACGGTCGATGAGGCGGTCAAGGATATTAAAAACGGACGATGCATCATAGTCGTCGACGATGAAAACAGGGAAAACGAGGGCGACCTTGTAATGGCCGCGGAAAAGATTACTCCGCAGGCGATAAACTTCATGGCAAAAGAAGCCCGGGGGCTGATATGCGCGGCTCTCCTGCCGGCAAGGATAGAAGAACTGAAACTGCCTCCCATGAGTACCGACAACACCGCACTTCATAAAACCGCCTTCACGGTTTCCGTGGATGCGGCGAAAGGCGGCACGACAGGCATATCCGCCCACGACAGGGCGTTGACGGTGAAACTCCTGCTGAACCAAGATACCCGCCCGGAAGACCTCGCGAAACCAGGCCACATATTCCCAATCAGGGCAAAGGAAGGCGGGGTACTTGTGAGAGCGGGACACACGGAAGCAAGCGTGGACATAACGAAAATTGCGGGGCTTTATCCGGCAGGGGTCATGTGCGAAATAATGAAGGACGACGGCACGATGGCGCGGGTACCGGAACTGGCGAAGTTCGCCGCAAAACACCGCCTGAAGATAATAACCATTAAAGACCTGATTGAATACCGCAGAAAACGAGAGAAGCTCATAGAAAAGGTGCTCACCGTGAATCTGCCCACCGACTTTGGAAAATTCGCACTTACGCTTTACAGGGATAAAGTAGAGCACAGCCACCATCTCGCACTGGTAAAAGGCAGTCTCAAACTGAAAGGCAAAGACGACAGCATCCTTGTCAGGGTTCATTCACAATGCCTTACGGGAGATATCTTCCGCTCGCGGAAATGCGACTGCGGAGAACAACTGGACAGAGCCCTTGAAATGATAGAAAACGAGAACAGGGGAGTTCTCATCTACCTGCCGCAGGAAGGCAGGGGTATCGGGCTTGAAAATAAACTGAAGGCGTACTTTCTGCAGGAAAACAAGAACCTTGACACCGTGGACGCAAACCTGAAACTCGGATTTCCCGAAGACCTGCGGGATTACGGCATAGGTGCGCAGATACTGGCGGACCTGGGGCTGACCAGAGTAAGGCTTCTCACCAACAATCCGAGAAAGGTGATAGGGCTTGAAGGTTACGGAATAAAAATAGTGGAACGGGTCCCCATTGTGGTAAAATGTAACAGGCATTCAAAAAAATATCTGGATACCAAGAGAAACAGGATGGGGCATATAATATAAAAAAGAGATGAATCATAGCCCCTCACCCTGCACCCTCTCCCCTCGGGGGAGAGGAATCAAAGGTGAGGGGAGATGAGGAGGAAAAATGAAAACAAAAGAAGCGGTACTGGACGCTAAGGGGAAAAAATTCGGCATTGTAGTCAGCAGATTCAACGATTTCATTTCAAGACGCCTGCTTGACGGCGCTGTCGACTGCATAATACGGCACAACGGAAGTGATAACGACATAGAAATTGTTTGGGTGCCGGGCAGTGTTGAAGCGGTCTTTGCCTTGTCAAAAATGTCCGAGGGCGGCAAGTATGACGCTATCATCTGCCTGGGCGCCATCATCCGCGGGGACACGCCGCACTTCGAATACGTCAGTTCCCAGGTGGCGCGGGCGGTAACGCAGGCAAATATGAACGGCAGGGTACCGGTTGCCTTCGGAGTCGTTACCGCGGATTCAACCGACCAGGCGATAGAGCGCGCGGGAACCAAGATGGGCAACAAGGGGTGGTTTGCGGCATTATCGGCAATCGAAATGGCCAACCTGTCCGGACAACTCTGACGGGAAATTAATGAAAAGGCGAAAGGCTCGCGAACTGGCGCTGATATGTCTGTACCAGGTTGAAATGCGAAATGAACTCTGCGGGGATATGGACAAACTCCTCGGCGAGTTCTGGGATGACCAGGACGTACGGGACGCTGAAATATCGGAATTTGCCGGTTCCCTTGTCAGGGGAACAGTGGAAAACCTTCCCGCCATTGACGAAAAAATCTCCTCCGCGGCAATAAACTGGAGCATAAAAAGAATGCCCTGCCTGGATAAAAACATCCTGCGCCTCGCAACCTTTGAAATACTTTTCTTGGAAGATATGCCCGTTCTGGTATCAATCAATGAAGCTATAGAACTCGCAAAAAAATACAGTACCGAGGATTCCCCGCGGTTTGTAAACGGAGTCCTGCATAAAATAAAAGAAGGGATAGAGAAAAGATAATTTGCCGCAAAGCGTATAGTAATAGCGTTTTGAGTTCGCCAGAGAGCGAGGCGGCAAGGAGGAAGCAAGGAGGCGTACTGTGAAGGTACGCCGCACGCTGCTGACGACGCAGGCAACAAAGTTATCTGGATGAAATCAAAACGGTATGAGCATAGTCATAATAGGTTCGGTGGCGATTGACAGCATCAAAACGCCTTACGGGCAGGCGGACGGGATTCTCGGGGGTTCGGCGACATACGCATCGTTCGCCGCTTCCATATTTACGCCGGTCCGCCTTGTAAGCATTGCGGGAGAAGACTTCCCGCGGGAATATATAAAAAAGTTCAAACGCCGCAGGGTAGACCTGTCCGGGCTGAAAATATGCAAAGGCACGACATTTCGCTGGACAGGACATTACGGCGAGAACCTCAATGAAGCTCATACGATGTCGGTATGCCCGGAGAAACTTACCGTCGGCTCAATGAAAATACCGGCAGGGTATACCGACACCGACTACCTCTTTCTCGCAAATACCGACCCGGACGTACAGGACTGGCTTCTCTCCCGCATAAAGCCGAAGAAGATGGTCGTTATGGACACGATGAATCTCTGGATAAGGAACAAACTGTCCGCACTGAATAAACTTCTCAAAAAAACAGACCTTCTTTTCATAAATGAAACCGAAGCAAAAATGCTTTCCGGACATCAGAACCTGTTTTCCGCGGCTAAAAAAATAATGAAGAGCGGCCCGGAAATCGTGGTCATAAAGAAAGGCGAGCACGGCGCTTTCCTCATGAGCAAAGAGGATTTTTTTGCGGTTCCCGCTTATCCCATGGAGACGGTAAAAGACCCGACCGGCGCCGGCGACAGTTTTGCGGGAGGATTCCTCGGCTATCTGGCCGCCGGAAAATCTCCGACAAGGAAAAATCTGCGCACTGCAACCGTCATGGGAGCGGTAACCGCCTCGTTCACCGTGGAGAACTTCGGCACCGGAAGACTTGAGAAGGTTAACCTGGCCGCCGTAGAAAAACGCTTCTACAAAATGAAAAACATGCTGAAATTCTAAAACATGAAAAAAAGCCTGCAATTATTCATAAAAGCTGCGGTAAGCCTGGGATTTCTCTATCTGGTAATAAGAAACGTCGATTTCCAACTCCTCTATGAAACGCTCAAGGAATGCGATATTCCCATTGCTTCCGCCGCGGTTCTGATTGCAGTCACCCTCTCCTTTCCCATGACACTGCGATGGCTCATCCTGCTTAAAAGCCAGCGCAACTCCGGCACGCTGCGGTACATGGACATGTGGAAGCTGACAATGATAGGAATGCTGTTCAACAACTTCCTGCCCACCGGTTCAGGGGGAGACATAGCAAAGGTATTTTATCTGGTAAAAGGAACGGAGAACAAACTGGCGCTCGGCAGTTCGGTTCTTATAGACAGGTTTATCGGCGCGCTTACAGTCATTACAATGGGTGTAGCCGCGGGACTGGTTACACCGAGCATCCCTCAACGGACAAAATGCGTCCTTGCGCTCTTTCTCGCCATACTCCTCCTGATTTTGCTGTTCTTCTCAAACAGGAAAATAGCCTCGTTCTTTTATGCGGGAACCGGAAGATTCATACCTGAAAGAATGAAACGGACACTTAAGAACACGTACGCCGCTTTCAACGGTTATTTTTCGGCAAGGAAGAGCATTTCCTGCGCGCTGATTGTAAGTTTTCTCCTGCAGGGCGCCGCAGTTTCAAACAACTACTTGATGAGCATGTCCTTGCTCCGTGGACAGCCGGTACCTAACCTCGGCCTGTTTTTTATATACATCCCCCTGATATGGACGTCGACAATGATTCCCTCGCTCGGGGGACTCGGTATAAGGGAATTTACCTACGTTTATTTCTTCTCGAGTTACATGGGGAAAGAGAACGCCTTTGCGCTGTCGGTTCTTTTCCTGCTGACCGTGATAGTGCAGAGCGCCATCGGAGCGGTCATCCTTATCTTTTTAAAAGCCCCTTCCTCAAAGAAGCGGGGCATCCAGCCATCTTCAGCGCGGTAACGCCGCGCAGAATTTCCCGCACATCTTTCCTGTCCGGCATGGCGGTGCCTTCCGTTGCCGCCTTGGCGGTACCGCAGGCAACAGCCGTCCTCAAGGAATGTTCAGGCGTTTCATTGCGGGAGAAACAGGACAAAAAGCCCGCGAGGAAAGCATCCCCGCAGCCTATCGTACTCCTGACCTTGACTTCAGGCGCGCGCGCGTATAAAAATTCGCTTTCAGAAAAAAGGACTGCTCCCTTTTCACCAAAAGTAAGAAGAATTGTCGATATGCCTTTTTCCATGATGTTATTCAGGATTTTTTCGAGAACTGCAAACGAAGTGATTTTCCTGCCGGACGCTCTTTCGAGTTCCCACAGATTGGGCTTTATGATAAACGGTCTGCTCCTGATGCCTTCCTTCAAAGCATCCCCGTCGGCATCGAGAACCGGCAAGACCCCTTTCTTCCGCGCTTCTTCTATGATTTTCACGTAGGCCGTTTTATCCATGCCCGGCGGCAGACTGCCCGACATCGAAAGAATGTCCCCTTTTTTGAAACGTATACCTTCAAGCATCCGATAAAAAGCCGCCTGCTCCTTTTTGGATATAGAAGGTCCGTTCTCGTTAAATCTCAAAGCGCCGGTGCCGGCGGAAAAAAAATTAAAAATACTCCTTACGTTTCCGCGTATCTCAACATACCTGTATTTTATTCCTTCGGCATCAAGAAGAGTTTTCAGTTTACTGCCGTTCGGACCTCCGAGCAAAGCGAGCGCCCGGCAATCGCACCCAAGCACGGTGAGCATTCTGGCAACGTTAAGCCCTTTCCCGCCCGCGTCAACGCGGGATTCCTCTATCCTGTTTATATCGTCGTATACAATGCGGGAAAGGTAAAAGGTGTAATCAACGCTGGAATTCGGAGAAACAGTATAAATCATGATGAACGTATACCAGTTTCAATTTACGCATAAAATGAGCCGGTATTATCTGCTTGCAGTATATCTGCGCTGCTTCCTGACCTTTCTCCTCCTGTTTACCTGGCTTGGTTTCTCGTAGTATTCCTTTTCTTTTACTTCCCGTATGATACCTTCCCTTTCAACGTCTCTTTTAAACTGCCTGAATATTCTTTCAAAATCGGGATTCCTTCTCATTAAAAAAAGTCACCTCCTCACCGCACAAAACACCACGAACACATCTCGCTCCTGAAGGCAGGTAAAACAAGCATCAGGTTAAAGTTTTCAAGTCCGGACGGATTTCATACGGCGTCCAACAGAAATATCACCGCGCCGCAATGCCTGCATTTTTTTTCTTCAACCGTATAGCTGTCTACCATGAAACAACTGCGGCATCTTACCGTCCGCTTCACAACTTTTGCCTTTTTTTCTTTCTTTTTTGCTACGGGTGTTTTTTTCTTAGTCATCTAATTTGACATTATAATGCTTTCCATGAGTTTTGTCAATTTCGGCTCCGCTTCATTTGCAATTTTGATTATTTCCGAGAGGGAAACCGGCACCAGCGCATCCGGAAGGCACATATCCGTTATGACTGAAACACCGAAAACTTTCAGCCCGAGATGTACCGCGGCAATAACCTCCGGAACGGTCGACATGCAGACCATATCGGCTCCGATAAGACGGAGAAACCTGTACTCTGCAGGAGTTTCCAGGCTGGGTCCCTGCATTCCCGCAAGCACACCTTTTTTCAGAAGTATTCGCTGTTCAATCGCAATTTTTTCAGCCGCATTTACCAGTTCTGCATCGTACGGCCTGCTCATATCAGGGAATCTTACCCCGAAACGTTCATCGTTGGTGCCCGTAAGCGGATTCGCCCCCATGAGATTTATCTGGTCGGTAATTATGACAATATCTCCTCTTGAAAAAAGCGGGTTAAGACCGCCCGCGGCGTTTGATTCAAGAAGCCTGCTAATCCCGAGCGACTTCATCACCCTTATGGGAAAAGCTATCTGCAGAGCCGTATACCCCTCGTAACAATGAAAACGACCCTGCATGGCGGCAACCTTTTTACCGGAGATTTTACCGATTACAAGATTTCCGGTGTGCGACTCCACCGTGGAAACAGGAAAGTGCGGTATCTCCTCATAAGGAATAACAACGCTTCCGGTAATCTTATCCGCCAGTTTGTCCAGACCTGTCCCCAGTATTATTCCTATTTCTGGAGAAATGTCCGCCTTGCTTTTAATAAACTCCGCAGATTCCCGCACCTTTTCAAACTCTCCCATATTTTCCCCCCTCTGCACCGTGTCGGTTCTGCCAAAATACGGCCCGCTCTTTTAAAAAGGCGGACGGAGCAGCCGTTTCGCTCAGGTGCTGCGTGACAGGTGAAACTTACGCAACTCAGCAACGAGCCTCGCCGTGTTCTCCATACACAACCACGTGGAGCCCCGGCTACTCATTGCTTCGTTTTGCTTGTTCCGCATCTGTCCCTCCGCAATTCGCTCTCCGCCTCTCCGCCTGCCTTTTTCATCTCTTTTTTGTATGACGTTGCGCCTTTGATATTCTCCCAGTCCCTGTTTTTCCTGACAAGGAGATTGGATTTCCAAACCTGTTCAAGAAGTTGCGGTCTGTACCCAAGGGTTTTTGAGAGATAAACCAGCGCATTGAGGTCTTTGGGCAGGCACCTGCCGCCGAACCCCAGTCCGCCGTCCGGACCCGGCACTTTTGTATTCCTGCCCATAAGCGGGTCCAGTATCACGGCGTTTCTGATAAACGCCCAGTCAAGATTAAGTTTCCTGCAAATCTGGAACAGTTCGTTGGCAATCATAACCTGTCCGGCAAGAGTAACGTTGGCCGCGTACTTTATCATTTCAGCGGTCGTGGTATCTGTAATTATGTACCTCGCCTGAGGAAAGACCTGTCTGTATACCTCTTCCACCTTCTTGCAGTCTGCCGGCCTTCCGCCTATTATAACCCTGTCTGTTCTTTCCATATCGGCAAGACTGTTCCGTTCTGAAAGGAACTCCGGATTAAAGACCAGCCGAATCCCTGAAAACTTCTTTTGCAGGTCTCTTGTCGTACCGGGGACTATGGTTGAACGCAAAACCACGATGGGATTGCGTTTTCCGGTACTGCGTTTTTTCAATGCGAGGGAAATTTTTTCAAGCACGTCTTCGACGTGGGAAATATCTATGCTCCCGTCACGGTTCATCGGCGTGGGAACCGCAGCGAAGAGTATAGAACATTTCTCAATAACCTTCTGCAGATTGTTGTATTCCGAAATGTACCTGTCGTAAACCATGAACCTTACCTTGTCTCTGAATACATTGGCAAACGCCTTTCCCACCACTCCATAGCCGACAATGCCTATTGTGCCTTTCATGATATTTTCCTTCGGGATTCTACGTCCTGGACAATTCTCTGCTGCGCTTCTCCGCTTTTTCAACAGCCTGTTTGAGGATGCGGGGGAAATTCTTCTGCTCGAAAACTTTCAAACCGGCGGCGGTGGTGCCGCCCGGAGAAGTTACCATTTCTTTGAGTTTTTCCGGAGCAATTCCGGTTTCCGCAAGCATCTTGCCGGAACCGCAGACGAGATAAGAAGAAATCAGCGCCGACTGTTTTTCCGTAAACTTCTTTTCCCTGCAGATATTTTTTATGTTTTCCGCCAGATAAAATATAAATCCCGGTCCGCTTCCGGAAAGTGCAGTTACGGCATCGAACATATTTTCGGAAAGCCTGAAAACCGTTCCGAGCGGCGAAAACAGACGCTCCGGCAGGCCCCGGCATCCGGCGGCATGCTTTCCGAAGCAGTACGGCAGAATGCCTGCTTTCACCATGGCATTCACATTGGGCATAACCCTTATAACCGGGACTTTTTTTCCTTTTAGGAAGCTTTCGATTTTTCGGGTGGAAACACCGGCGGCTATTGATATTATAACCTTTGAAGGTGTTAAGAAATTTCTGATTCCGGAGATAACTTCACTGACAGCCGCGGGCTTGACCGCCAGTATTATTACATCCGCGCTGTCTGCCAGTTTGCCGTTATCGACAATCCTGACGCCCGATTTCTTCAGACTTTTAAGTTTTGCTTTTTTTGCGTCGGCAACGTATATGGAGGAAGGAGGGCATAGTCCGCTTTCAAGCAGGCCGGACACCAGTACCGAGCCCATGTTGCCGCAGCCTATCACCCCTATTTTATTTTTTCCTTTCATTAACCGGCTTCTTCCCCTTCCATCTCGCCAACCTTTATATTAATATTCTCCCTGTCTTCAACCCTTTCAATCATTCCGTCTCTGAGCCATATCACCCGGTCGGAAACGTCAAGCATCTTCAGGTCGTGCGTGGCGGTTATGATGCTTACGCTCTTGCCTTTGTTCATTTCCCTGAGCAGGTTGATGATTTCCTTTCCGGTCTTCAGGTCGAGGTTTCCGGTGGGCTCATCGGCAAGAACTATTGCGGGGTCGTTGGCGAGAGCCCGTGCAATGGCAACTCTCTGCTGCTGCCCGCCCGATAACTCAAAAGGCTTATGGTGAAGGCGGTGTCCCAATCCGACGGTTTCAAGAAGTCCCTTTGTCTTCTCTCTGGATTCATCGGTCGACATGCCGGCGAAAATCATGGGAAGCATAACGTTTTCAAGAGCGGTCATAACGGGTATCAGGTTAAACGACTGGAAGATGTATCCTATCTTTCTGCACCTCAGCCAGGCAAGTTCGTATGCATCCAGTTGCGCAATATCGACCTCGTCAATATAGACCTTGCCTTCGGACGGCTTATCAAGCCCTCCTATCATGTTGAACAGCGTAGTTTTTCCGCTGCCGGAAGGCCCCATTATCGAGATGTATTCCCCTTTTAGAATTTCTATGTCAATCCCCTTAAGTACGTGCAACGGCACCTTTCCGAGCATAAAACTTTTTTTGACCCCTATTGTTCTTACGATTGCTTCTCTCGGCATTTTGCTTCCTCCTTTTTTACACTTCTCTCCTTATGGCCTCAGCCGGTTCCAGTCTTGCCGAAACGTATGAAGGATAAAGCGCGCCCACAACGGCAAGAAAAGTACCCAGCAACGTCGTAAAAAGCATGTACTGCAACAGTTTCCCGAGCGGAAAAATACGCATTATCAGCCCGCCGTACTGGAGCAAATAGACAAAAGTCATTGTTATTACGCCCACTATACTGCCGATTATTGAACCGAAAACGCCGTGTGCGAGAGACTCGAGAAGAAAAAGCTCCACGACAAACTTATCAAGCGCTCCCAGGCACTTCATCGTCCCAATCTCGCGCGAACGCTCGGTAACCGACATCAGCATTGCGTTGACTATACCGACGACACACACAAGAAGCGACAGCGACACAAGCCATATCTGCCTGGTCCTCGCTTCTTCAAGGTCGGTCATCAAAAGAACCCTGATATCCTCCGGACCTTTGTTTATCAGACTCATCGTAAAGGCATTGTTTGCAAGAACTGACATAAGAAATGCTATACCGAGGAGTATCGACATTGTGATAATGATTGAACGTCCAAACCTTATTTTCAGATTGCGCACGCTCATCTGAATTGCGTTTTTCAAAGGCAGGGAAAGTTGTTTCTCAATTTTGCTTTTGTTGTCCATTAAAACCTCCCGTATAGTTTTTTATTTTACACCAATTCTTAATAAAATGAAAATATTTTATGAAGGCGCTGCTCTTGCCGGCAGGATGCTTCATGCTGAATAACGTTTGATGTCCGCCATAATGCAGTCAATGGCAAGAGAGGCCGTTTTCAGGAGGGGCGGCGGAAATTGCAGATTTCTGCTATTCAATGTTGCCCGACCGGAGTTCATCTTCAAGTTTATACAGAATGCCCAGTTCTTCAGCCCATTGTTTCATATAAGGCATGTCAAGATTGTCTTTCTGCCGCAACAATATTTCATGTACGTCTTCAATGTCCCTGTTCCTTCCCGCAATCAACTTATAAAGAATAAGGTCTTCCGGAGAAATCACGGGTATCCGGATATCGAAAACGGTAAGAATCTTCTTTCTTTTTATGGCGGACTGGAAATACAGTCCGCGTGCAAGGAATACGTCAGTATAAATTTTTTCTGAAGAACTTGTCGCCGCAGACAATGTTAGAAAAGAAAGTCTCTGGATGTGTTTGACAGGACTGTCTTCATCGTAGTCAAAACCATATTTCCTGCAAAGAACAAGAAAATCGTCAATTTTCTTTTCATCTATCAGGGCAACCGCATCAACATCATAGGTTGCCCGGGGGACTGCCCATGCGCTCACGGCAATTCCGCCGATGAACATTATGTCGGTTTTTGATTCCTCTGCCAGCAACAGCAATTTTCTGATAAGTTCAATAATTCCATGTGAAATCATGTTATCATGCAGGACAATGTCCTGTGTTTGACAGGCTGGTTTTCACGGAAGTTTTTCTGCAAAAAGCCTGTCTCTTTTCGTGATTTATCTGATGCGGCATTACCGGCTTCCAACAATTCCAGAGAAAAGTCGCACAATTCCAGCCATTCACTGATTCGCTCTTTTATAGAAGGATTACCTGGATATCTCATTTTAAAACATTTTAACGAAAGCGGCTGTGTCTGTCAACGGCTTTCATCTATATCAATAATTTCTGATTAAGCCAGCAGGAAACCGCGAACCGTAAAAGTCCAGTGGACCATGACAGGGCAAAAGGGATGCAGTTGCTGGCGAGTGTGGAAGCACAGCAACAAGACAAGGTGAAAAGCGCAAGCGTTCGGACGATTACCTTACTCGGAGCTGTCTGAGCCGTCCGGAGCTCGTTTTTTAGAGCGCAGGATGGCGAGTTCTCCGAGAGTCCGGTTTCACCGTAGTTCTTGTCTGTGCTGAAGCCAAAGCCCGAAGGGCTGTTTCGAGACCGTAAACTGCCATCCTTTTGCCATACAATGTCTTCAGGACTAATCAGAAATTATTGATATAGATTTCTATTTGACATAACAGGCGGCGGCAAAGGGAAATCCTTCTCAGGATGCCGGATGGCAGGAATGGTTTTGTCAGGCAGGCATCCTGCGGCTACCGGATGGAAGAAGCAAGAATTTTGAGGCGGTCCATGGCGTGCGGGAAAAATTTTTTAAACGCAGGGCAGAGATAGTCTTTATCGTGCACATTTCCACAACTCACCCATCTGAACCAGCAGCACCCATTGTTGCAGATAAAGTTCCACCGGCAGTTTGCGCACTCTTCCACAGGTTCTTCCTTCAATCTCCCAAAATCTTCCTTCACCCGTCTTACCAGTTCTTCAAAAGACGTATCAAGAAGATTCCCAACCATGAATTCCGGATTCACAAAAAAATCACAGGGGTAAACGTCGCCGTTGTGCTCCACGACAAGATATTCTCCGCACCTTTTTTTGAAAGAGCAGGCGCCGGGTTCAACCCCGAGCAAAACCTCCATGATGTTGTCAAACAACCTGACCGAAGCATCAGGCCTGCCGTTGTTCCACCACGTATCAAACAGCCTGCAAAGAAATTCCCCGTAAGTTTCGGGGGTGACGGAAAAACTTTTCTTCATCCTGCCCGACCTGCGGTCAACCGCCGGAATAAACTGCAGGTATCGGAATCCCGAAGATACGAGAAATCTGTAGATTTTTTCAGGGTGCTTCGCCGTCTCCTCCCCGACGGTGGAAAGTATGTTGAATTCCACGCCTTCCCTCTCGAGCAGACGCGCCTTTGCCATTACTTCGTTGAACGTCCCTTCTCCGGAAGGATGTTTCCTGTAAACGTTATGTATCTCCCTCGGACCGTCGAGACTCAAGCCGATAAACACCCTGTATTTTTTGAAAAACTCCGTGAATTTTTCGTCTATGAGAAGACCGTTGGTCTGTATGGTATTGCTGACAATCTGCCCGCTCCTGCCGTATCTTGACTGCAGTTCCACAACCTTTTTATAGAAATCCACACCGGCAAGCAAGGGCTCCCCGCCCTGCCATGAAAAAACGCAGTGTCCTCCCGCGGAATATCCCATGACGGCGGAAATAAATTTTTCGAGGACTCCAGAATTCATCATGGAGGGATTTCTGTAGATAGCCGCCGTCTTCTTGTAGAAACAGTATGTGCAGTCAAGATTGCACAGATAAGATACCGGCTTGATTAACAGCTCAACCTTATGCATTATAAAATATTTCTCAGACAACGGACGGCCTGCCTGATTCTATTCTCGTTTTCCACGAGAGCCATTCTCACGTATCCCTCGCCGTACTTCCCGAACCCGGCGCCCGGAGAAACCGCTACGCCTGCCTTTTCCTGCAGGTGAATGGCGAACTTCACGGAACCCATTTTTTTGAATTTTTCAGGTATCTCTGCCCAGACGTACATCGTCGCTTTCGGCTTTTCAACACTCCATCCGATTCTGTTCAGTCCGTCAACGAGAACGTCCCGCCTTTTCCGGTAGGTCTCCGCAACCTCGTCTATATACTTCTGCTCCAATCTCAACGCGGTTATAGCGGCAACCTGTACAGGCGTGAAAAGCCCGTAGTCATAAAAACTTTTCAGTTTCACAAGAGCGCCTATGACATCCTTGTTGCCTACGGCAAACCCGACGCGCCAGCCCGCCATGTTGTAAGTCTTGGATAACGAATAGAACTCGATGCCGACCTTCTTTGCGCCCGGAGTCTGAAGGAAACTGGGCGCCTTATATCCATCGAAACATATTTCGGAATACGCCAGGTCGTGAATGACAAAAAGGTTGTTTTTCTTAGCGAATTTCACAACGTCCTTGAAGAAATCGGGGTCGACAACCTGCGTAGTCGGATTGTTGGGATAACTGACGATAAGCGCCTTGGGCTTCGGGTACCTGTCGTATATGGGCTGCGACAGGTCCGGAATGAAATTGTTCTCCTTGGTCAGGGGAATATCGTATATGGACGCTCCCGCTATTATTATGCTGTAAAGATGGCTGGGGTACGTGGGGTTCGGTACAAGGATTACATCACCCTTATCAAAAGCCGCGAGCGCAAGATGGCTTATACCTTCCTTGGAACCGATACACACGCACGCTTCGGTTTCAGGGTCGAGTTTCACGCCAAAACGCCTTTCATACCACAGACAGATTTCCCGGCGCAGATGGCTTATACCCTTGGATGCGCTGTAACGGTGCGCACGGCTATCCGACGCGACTTCCATGAGTTTATCGATGACCGGCTTCGGAGCAGGCCTGTCGGGATTGCCCATGCCAAGGTCTATGATATCCATTCCCTCCCTGCGGAGTTTCAACTTCCTGGCATTCACATCGTTGAATATGTAAACCGGCAGGTTCTTTATCCTGTTTGACTGCACGTCAATTTTTTTAGTTTTCTTGTTCATAATCTTGTATTATAATACAACCCGCCCGTAAACTTCAAATGGATAATTTTTCCACTGAAATTCCCGACATAAGGAAATAGAGAGAAAAGAAAGCAGTTTCCTTGCTCG
>CAYPTS010000008.1:37340-44725 GCA_964413825.1 uncultured bacterium | reverse complement strand
ATGACTGTGCTTCCACACTCGCACGTCAACTCTTTCTTTTCCCCTCAGTACCAAGAATTCTTATGTCGAATCTCAGTATTATATCTGTTAAATCGGATATACAATCAATTAAGGCTTTATACTAAATTCTTTCAGCCGCAAATGAAATGTACAGGCAAGTTGCGTATTGGCAGTAAAGTGAAGAAAAGATATGATGTCCCCACAACACCGTATCAGCGAATCCTTGCGTGTGAATGCATTGGGAAAAACATCAAAAAGAACCTGAAATCCATATATGATTCGCTTAATCCGGTGCAGTTGAAAAGGGAAATTGGTCAACTGCAGGGAAAACTGTATAATATGGCTATTAAAAAACCGCTTTATCATAGAAAAAAAGAGCCCGAAAATGAACCTGCGTTCAAATAGAAGTATTAATGAGGCAATGGGGACTTCCCCAAAATTCCCAAAACACCTTATGTTGCGGACGGCCTATAGAGTGGGTAAAATTTCAGCTAACAGCATGTCAACTTCTTTCGGGAATCTAACGGCATGGCGGTAAACCCTGTCTGCCAGTTTTTCATTATAGGTATGTGTAATAAGGTTTCTATTGTCCAAAAATTTGAACCATGTTTCAGGTTTTGCCAGAATAGACAACCTTGCTCCTTCTCTGATACAGCCTTTCGGGCTTTTGCAGTCCAGTCCCTGGTCCCTCACATATTCTTGAATAGTTTTCCATGCCAGCTCAAAAGTAAATTCAAACCTCTGGATGGTCGCATCTTTGTTAATCCTGTTAGGGGGAAGTTGCGCCGCTTCTTTCAGCCTGCAATTTGCTTTTTCAAGCGATTTTACCAAGCTTTCCAGTTTTGTCATGGCTTTAGCTCCACAACGGAAGAAAGAGCTATTTTTCTGAAGTCGTCAGAAACCAGTGAAAAATCCACAATATCCACTTTAAAAGGCAAATCCGACTCCTCCATCGCCTCCTCAATCAAAACCTTGGTCTCCGAAAGCAGTGCTTTTTCACTGACAATACCTACATCATAATCACTGTATTTTGAATGCTTTCCAGATGCCCTGGAGCCGAAGATAAAAACCCTGTATTTTTTGGGGTCCAGAAAACTGAACATGATTTCTCTAATAATGTCTTCGGATTTAAGCGCTTTAGCCATAATATGGAATTATACCACATCTCAACCGTAAAATCCACCCGACGAATTGCCTCATTAAAAATCTATCTGAAATGAAATCGTTGCCTTATTAATAAAATCCATATGGAAATATTCACCTCTAAATGAATAAGGGGGTGGATATCATGGAGAAGGAATTAGACATGAAATCGAGGCGACGGATAGACAAAGCAGTGGCAGAAAGATATCAACGGGCAAGGAAGAAAGAAAAGAGCAAGATTCTGGATGAGTTTGCAAAGACGGCACAATATAACCGGGCATATGCCAGTTGGTTATTGCGAAACTTATGGCGTAAGACCGTCATACTTGCCTTTCTTAAAGATGACCCCTTCTCCTGTTTCTTCGCAAATATACTCATCTTCGGGATTGCCGAACCAAATGTCCATAGTGTCGCTTTCCTTGTGATACTTTACCATGACTCTGTCCATAAAAGATGAAAATCATCTTCCTTTCTTAAGTTTAAGAAATTCATCAATGCTTAAACCGGCTCTTTTAATCTGTGCCTTCAAAAGATTCGATAATCTCCACTTTATTCAGGACAACCGGCTTTAAGGGCTTGTCGCCGGAGTCTCTATCCACCATGCTTATCGCCTCGACTATATCCTGCCCCGAAACAACCCTGCCGAAAATGGTATGGCGCCCGTTGAGCCACGGAGTGGGAGCGACGGTTATGAAAAACTGCGAACCGTTGGTATCCGGTCCGGCGTTTGCCATAGCAAGAATCCCGGGAGCGTCAAACCTGTGCTTGCCTGAAATTTCATCCTCAAACTCGTATCCAGGCCCGCCCATACCCGTACCCATGGGGTCTCCTCCCTGTATCATGAAGTCGGGGATTACCCTGTGGAATACGGTGCCGTCGTAAAGGGGACACGAAACATCTTCGCCCGTTTTCGGGTCTGTCCATTTTTTGCTCCCGCGTGCAAGGAATACAAAGTTATCTACAGTCAGAGGCGCTTCTTCCGGATAGAGTTCGCATGTTATTTTTCCCATGGATGTATGGAAAACCGCCGTAAGCGCCTGAGGTATTTCGTCTTCCGTTGCCGCAGTTTCTTCTTCGGGTTCCTGCACGGCCGGAGGAACTGCCGGGTCCTCAGCGGAACGCCTGCATCCGTTCAGGGCGAGACATGCAGCACAAAGCAAAACAGCAAGAGATGCAATATTGTTGTTCATGTTCTTTTCCTTTCCTGTTTTATCCCAGACTTTCCTTGTATTCTTTAAGCCGGGCTCTCAGTTTTTCATCATTGAGAGAGAGTATCTGCGCGGAGAGAATCGCCGCGTTTTTAACCCCTGACCTGCCTATCGCCATCGTCGCAACGGGCACTCCGGAAGGCATCTGCACTATCGCCAGCAGTGCATCCATTCCTCTTATGTCGCTGGTGGGAAGAGGCACCCCTATGACCGGAAGCAGGGTCTTTGCCGCTATAACGCCGGGGAGATGCGCCGCCATACCCGCACAGGCGATTATCACGCCGAACCCGTTTTCCTCGGCGGCCGCAGAAAATTCAACCACCTTATCAAGCGTCCTGTGGGCGGACATGACCAGAACTTCATAGGGAATTTTAAACCTCTCAAGCATTTCCTTCGCACCCTCGATATAATCCATGTCGTTTTTGCTTCCGAGCAGTACCGCTACTTTTTTTTGATTGACAGACATTATTTTCTCCTTTCACCCCCTCACCTTAAACCGCTCCCCCAAGGGGAGAGGTTGAATGGTAAGAGTTCCATATTTCTTTTATCCTCCCTATCGCCTGCCTTATCCTGTCTTCGCCTATGGTGAGGGAAAACCTCAGGTATCCCTCGCCCGACGGCCCGAAGCCTATCCCGGGCGTCGCCACTATCCTGCCCTTCTCAAGGAAGTAATCGGCAAGTTTTATTGAACTGCCGTTTACCCTGACCCAGAAATAAAAAGTGCCTTTTGGCGCGGAAACGTCAAAACCCGCTTCCTTCAGCCCTGCAGTGAAAACGTCGCGCCTGCGCCTGTATATCCCCCGAAGTTCCTCAACGTTGTCCTGACTTCCCGACAAAGCTTCCACCCCGGCAAACTGAATTGCCTCGAACGTTCCTGAATCGATGTTTTCCTTTATTTTTGCAAGTGCGGCGACCAGTTCCCTGTTGCCGCATACCCATCCGACTCTCCAGCCGGTCATGTTATATGTCTTGGAAAGTGAGTTAAACTCTATGCCCACGTCTTTTGCCCCCGGCAAAGAGAGAAAGCTTACCGGCTTTTCCTCGAAGTACATCTCGCTGTAAGCGGCATCGTATGCAAGAATAATGTTGTTCTTCTTGCAGAACCTTATTGCGTCAATCAGGAAATCTTTTCCGGCAAAGGACGCTGTAGGGTTGTTCGGATAGTTAAGAAACAGTATCTTAGCCCTTGAAAGAACGTCCCCCGGTATTTTGCCCAGTTCAGGCAGGAAACCGTTTTCTTCTTTCAACGGCATAAAGAAAGGAATCCCTTCCGCAAGCACCGTGCCTATGTGGTATACGGGATAACAGGGCTCTGGCACAAGTGAAACGTCGCCTGCATTCAAAAACGCCCACGGGAAATGGGCAATACCCTCTTTCGAACCTATCAGCACGGCAACTTCTTCGTCGGGATTAAGAACCGTACAGTAGTTTTTCGCGTAAAAATCTGCAATCGCTTTTCTGAACGCCGCAGTTCCCTTGCCTATGGGATAACGGTGGTATGAAGGATTCCCGACGCCTTTTTTCATCGCCTCCATTATGTTTCCCGGCGTGGGAAGGTCAGGGTCTCCGATGCCAAAATCTATGATGTCGGCTCCTTCGGCAATAAGTTTTTTCTTTTTTCTGTCTATCTCCGCAAAAAGATACGGCGGCAGTTTTTTCAGCCGCTGGCTCACTTCAAACATTCATTACCTCCTTTATCAAATCCTGCATGCCATACATGCCCGCAGGTTTATTACGGATAAAACCTGCCGCTTTCAGCGCGCCGAGGGCAAACGATTCCCTGTTGTAACACCTGTGCGAAAGTTCTATGATTTCGCCTTTGCCCCCGAAATAAACGTAATGTTCGCCCACAACGTCCCCCATACGGAGCGAATGCATTCCTATCTCTTCGGCAGGTCTTGTCCCGCTTATTCCCTCCCTGCCGTATTTTATTACGTTTTCCGGATTCCTGCCCGAAGCGCTGCATATGATGTCCGCTATCTTTTTAGCGGTGCCGCTCGGGGCATCTTTCTTGAACCTGTGGTGAATCTCGGATATCTCAGTTTCGTATTCCCCTAACAGGCCTGCGGTAAATTTCACTACCTCGAAGAACAGGTTTACTCCGAAACTCATGTTGGGGGCAAAAAACACCGGCATTTGCGATGCGGCCTTCCGCATTTCAGAAACCTGTTCGGAAGTGAAGCCCGTTATACCGGTTACAAAAGGAACCTTTTTTGCAACGCAGATACCGAGATACTCCATGGAGGCATCCGGTATTGAAAAGTCTATCACAACCTCATCTCCGCTTATCGCCTCATCCACATTATCCGTGATACCGACGCCGAAAGAGTTCTTTTTTCCCGCAAGAGGATGCCCTTTGCTCTCCACGCCCGCCTTTACGATAAATTCATCGCTTCTCTGCTGTGCCAGTTGTATAATCAGGGCGCCCATTTTGCCTGCCGCGCCGCAAACCACTATTTTGGTCTTTTCCATCCAGATTCACCTCCCCCCCTCCTCACCTCCCCCTCGAAGGGGGAGGAAACAGGTGGGGTGAAATATTTTACCCCTCTTTACAGGCGGAAATAAACGCCTCTATGTTTTCCAGCGGCACCTCGGGCTCAAGCACGTGCGTGGGGGAAAGAATAAGCGCCCCGTCGTAACCGAGTTCCTTCTTCCTTGCCCTGACCACCCTTTTAACCTCTTCGGGAGAACCGAACGGCATCGTTGTCTGGGTTCCTATCGTGCCGTCAAAAACCAGCTGTTTCCCGTACATCCTTTTCAGCGCCGCAAGGTCCACGCATTCCGGCTGTACAGGATTAAGTATGGTCAGCCCTATCTCTATCATCTCCGGCACTATCTCGGTAACGTTGCCGTCGCTGTGGTACCATATCTGGATATCCGGCTTAATCTCCTTCGCCGCGGCATAAACCTTCGCCCATTTATCCTTGATAAATCTCCTCCACATGGGTTTGGAAAACATAAGAGCGTTCTGGTTGGCTATGTCGTCGCCGGTCAGAAGCCAGTCGACGCCCGCCTTTGCACCCAGAACCGCTATCTGAAGATTTCTCTCCATAAACCTGTCGAGGATATATTCGCACCAGTCCGGATTATCAACCGTATCAAGCAGAAATTCCTCGTATCCCCTCACCTGCCACGCACTCTCGTACATATGCCCGATAACAGTCATGGCAACCTTTCCTTCCTTGTGTATCTCCTCCACTCTCTCCTTCATGCCGGTACCGTCAAACCCTTCCGCAGGCGGGAAAGGGAACTCTTCAATGTCGCTGAACTGCTTCGCATTGCGCAGGGGGCTTACGTATCCGGTGAAATGATGAAAACGGGCAGGTATCTCCAGTACGCCCAGACCGTTGATAAAAGAGCCCTCCGGCTTTTCAACATCCTTGAAATACGGGGAAAAATCCGGAGGAGTATCCGGCTTCGTATTTTGGGGCTGGACAGCCTGCCGGTCGAACATCCCGAAAAATTTTACTATGTCCTCGTCCTCCTTGATGCCGTGTTTCTTTTTTAACCTTTCGGCAAGGCCAGGCACAAAACTTGTATGAAACAAAAAATTCTGATGCGGTTCATGTGCAACTGTTTTCCTGAAAATCTCCAGTTGTGTCATTTATCCCGGCTCCTTTTTCTCCGCCCCCATAGTGAATGATTATGGGTTTTCCCTTTTGATTTTTGCGCCCAGCGCTCTCAACTTATTTTCAAATTTTTCATAGCCCCTGTCAAGATGGTATATCCTGGATACTTCGGTTTCTCCTTCTGCCGCGAGCCCCGCCAACACCATTGCGGCGCTTGCCCTCAAATCCGACGCCATCGTCTGCGCACCTGTCAGTTTTTCTACGCCCCTGATTACCGCTTTCGCCCCGTCCAGCGTTATATTGGCGCCAAGCCTGTTCAATTCACCGACGTGTATGAACCGCTCGGGAAAAACCTTTTCCGTTACCGTGCTTATACCATCGGCAAGCGTAAGGAACGCCATCATCTGCGCCTGTAGGTCGGTGGGAAATCCCGGATAAGGAAGCGTTATCAGGTCTATCGATTTCCACCTGCCCGATGGAACAGTTTCAAGAAAATTTCTGCCTGTCCTGAACGACACACCGGTTTCTTCCATCTTGTCAAGGAAGGAAAAAAGATGCCCTGGAACGAAGTTTTTTACCTTAATCCCGCTACCGGTCATATACCCGGCAAGGATATACGTTCCAGCCTCTATCCTGTCGGGTATTATGGAGTATTCAACACCTTTGAGTTTTTTAACCCCTTCTATCCTCAAGCGATGAGAACCCTCGCCGTAAACTTTCGCCCCCATTTTTTTCAGGAATAGCGCAAGGTCGACGATTTCCGGCTCCGCGGAGGCAAACTCAATCAGCGTCTCACCCTTTGCCATTGTTGCGGCGCTCATTATGTTGGCGGTAGCAAGCACGCTTGAGCCGAAATTCCCTCCGAGGAAAATCGTGCCCCCCTTCAGCCTGCCGGCGGCCTTCCCGACAACGTACCCTTCCTCGGTCAAAACCTCCACACCAAGACGTTTCAGCCCTTTTATGTGAAGGTCTATCGGCCTGGAACCTATTACGCATCCGCCCGGCATGGAAAACTTTGCCTGCCCGTACTTCGCTAGAAGAGGGCCCAGGAGACATACCGACCCCCTCATTGTGCTGACAAACTCATAGGGAGCGGTGTACCGGCATATACCTGACGGGTCTATCTCGAGAGTGTTTTTTTCAAACCTGACTCCCGCACCCATGTATTCCAAAATTTTTATCAGCGTCCTGATATCTTTCACGTCGGGTATGTTATGGAGAACCGTTTTTCCGGTCCCCAGGATGCTTGCCGATATGATGGGAAGCGCCGCATTCTTGGAACCTGATATCTTCACCGTACCGGAAAGTTTATTCCCTCCCTGTATTACAAATCTGTCCATTTATCCTCAACTCCCTCGCCTATTTGTCATTGAAATTGCGGAGCCTGTCCCGAGACTGTCATTGAGATTGCTTCGTCATACAAAACATTCCTCGCAATGACAAGCGAAGAGATCTCATTCCTCGC
>CAYPTS010000008.1:0-37240 GCA_964413825.1 uncultured bacterium | reverse complement strand
CATTCCTCGCAATGACAAGCGAAGAGATCTCATTCCTCGCGATGACAAGCGAAGGGATCTCAATTCCTCGCAATTACGACGTTAACATGAGAACGTACGGGAAAAATTGTAACATTTCAGCAGATTCCGTCAACTGGAACCAATCCGCCCCTCACCCTAATCCTCTCCCATGGGGGGAGAAGCATGGAGAGGGGATTTGCGAAAAACAGCCACACGCTCAATGCCGGCAAGGTCTTTTGTAATGGCGCGCAGGTTCAGCCCGCAATCGGCATTCCTGATAAAATCCGCCTGTCCGCATCCTATCTCCATCACCAGAAATCCTCCGGCATGAATGAACTTATCCGCCCGCTTAAGAATTTGCCTTATAACCTTGAGTCCATCATCGCCCCCGTCCAACGCCCTCAAAGGTTCCTTCCTGATTTCCTCGTCCAGAGAGGCAATGTCGTTGCGCGGGATATATGGAGGATTTGATACTATTATATGGAATTTTCCACCACGGGGAGGGAAAAGGTTCGCCCTTTCAAATCTGATTTTCTTTAAGACACCGATGCTGTGAGCGTTGCGGCAGGCCGCATCCAGCGCTCTGAGTGAAACATCCACGGCAGTGACCGAACAGTTCGGTATTTCTTTGGCGAGAGTTACGGCTATATTCCCGCTGCCGGTTCCTATGTCAAGCATGTTTACAAACAAGGGGGCAAAATGCTTTTTGTAGAGGTTTACCGCTTCTTCAACGAGAATCTCGGTTTCGGGCCTCGGGATAAAAACGCCTTTTTTTATGCGAAAAGCGTACCTGTGGAAATCAACCTTTCCTGTAATATATTGAAGAGGAATGCGGACAGCCCTTTCCTTGAGCATTTCTGCATAAGATTTCATCTCGTCGGCAGAAAGAGCGCCGTCATGAGAGGTATAAATGTGGTACAAGGGTTTTTGCAGAACATGGGAAAGCAGAATCTCGGCGTTTCGCCGCGGTTGTTCTATGCCGTGTTTTTTAAGAAAATCCGCACCTGAAACGACAAGTTCTCTCAGGTTACTTTTTTTCCGCGGGAGGTTTTGCAATTGAAGCAAGAACACTTGAAGCGGCTCCTTTGATTTCAGGATATGCGGCTTCCTCGCTCAGGAATTCAATAAGCCCCTGTATTTTAGCATCGGCTTTCTGGACGATATACTCGCCGACCGTTTCAATTATCCCGACGCGCAGTCGTATCTCTTCTTCGGGCTGTGTCTGCGGATAGTCCTGCTGAAGCCTTTTTACAAGATTGGGCATACCGCTGAAATCTCCCAGGCGGGCAAGAGAAAGAAGGTAATATATTCTCTCGTTTTCGACGCCGTACTCCGTCCATCCCTTTTTTATAACCGGCAGGCTTTCCTTGTCCCTGTTTTCTCCGAGCACCCTCATGGCCTGCAGGACAAAAATAACCTCGTTTTTATCTTCCGGCGTTTCTTCATACATGTACTGTTGTTCCATTCCCTGGTACATGTTTAATTCCGGAGACGGCACCGGAGGAAGGGTCCCGGCGGGCATTGTAATGTCGGTTATTTTCTTTTCCTGCGCACGCAGAAGCGCCTCGTACCGGGCTTTCTGCTTTTGCAGTTCCGCGGACTCTGCCTCTATTTTTAAAATTTCCTCCCTCTTACTCTTGATGGATGCTTCCATCTTCTGCATATCGGTGCGCAGTTTTAGTATCTCCTTTTCGGTCAAAGGCTTCGGAGCGCCTGCTACAGGCGGCCCCATCATATAGTCGGGAGGTATGTCGCTGTACTGCAGTTTTTGCTGTATCTCGTTTCTTTTCTGTTCCTCCTGTCCCGCATCCATGTTAAGTTTGATTTTGCGCGCTTCGAGACTGTCCACCTTGGCCGTTATCTCCTGGATATTTTTTTTCGCCGCCGCCCTGTCCGATTCTCTTTTCTCAACCATCGCCTTCAGCGTGTTTCTCAACACTCCCGAAACTTCGGGCGTTTTCACCTTTTTGACGCTGTCCAAAGCAACTATTTTGATGTCGAACAATTCCTCTTTATCCTGTATTATATTGAGAAGAGCGGTAACCGCTTCGGGAGTCGTTGCCTTAGCGAGTGCATTCATCAGGTTTTTTCTTACAATCGGCTCCTTAATCTGTTTTACGAGTTCGATTATGTCGCCGGAAACGTTTATCAACTCGGCCTGTTCGTATCTCCTTAAACTTGCCGACGACCTCTGCCTTACCGTGTCGGTACCGAATTTAATCCTTCTTATAACCTGCTCAACCGGAAGTTTCTCTTTTTCTTCTTCTTTCTGCTCTTCTTCACCGGGAATCATGCCGGCAAATTCAGGAGGCTGCATACCGTCCGTACGGACAGATTGCGCTGCCTGCCTTTCCAACTCAAGCTGCTTCTTCCTCTCTTCTTCCAGACGGAGCCATTTCTGAATCATTTCCCTGTTTCCAATGTCGGCTTTTATCGCGTCTCTCAATTTCCCGGCATATTTTCCGGTTATGGACACAGGAGCAATCTCAACAACCCTGTTAAGTTTCTCAAGGGACTCTTCGGTTTTTCCTTCAGACAGGTACAGCAGCGCAATGGAATAATGGTATTCGGGGTTTGTATCCTTGAGCTCAACCGCCTTGTTATAGTTGTCCAGGGCTTCCGTCCTTCTGCCGACGCTGTAATATGCCTCGCCGAGATAGTAGTAGACCTCGGATGAAGAAGGCTGCATGCTTCTTGCGCTTTCAAAAACCTTTATGGCATCCTCCGACATTCCCTGCTTGAGAAGAATCACCCCGTTATTGACGGTTTCTATGTAGTCCGCGGGAAAAACAAGCGAAGAAAACAGGAATAAAAATCCCGGGACAATAAAGAATTTAATTTTTCTCATTGCAACCGCTCCTTTAAGAGTTCTATCAGTTCGTCCAAATCCCCTTCAATCATTCTGTCAAGATTGTATAGAGTCAACTCCGCCCGGTGGTCGGTAAGCCTGTTCTGCGGGAAATTATACGTACGTATTTTCTCGCTTCTTTCGCCGCTCCCGACGGAACTTTTTCTTTCACTATCCATTTTACTCTTTTTTTCGGATTCGTAAAGATTTTGCAGTCGTGCACGCAGAATTTTCATGCCCTTTATCCTGTTTTGAATCTGCGACCTTTCATCCTGGCAGCTTATAACCATCCCCGTAGGTATGTGGGTAATCCTCACGGCTGAAGAAGTCTTGTTCACGCTCTGCCCGCCGGCTCCGGAAGAACGGAAGGTATCTATCCTGATTTCGGAAGAATCTATTCTCAATTCCTTTTCTTCCGTTTCAGGAAAAACCGCTACCGTGGCTGCCGAAGTGTGTATTCTTCCGTAATTTTCCGTATCGGGAACCCTCTGTACCCGGTGAACTCCTGACTCATATCTGAAATCCCCGTAAGCACCCCTGCCCTTGACAAGAAATATTATTTCCTTGAACCCTGCGGTGCCGGACTGGTGGGTGCTTAAAACCTCAACCGCATACCCTTTTTTTTCGCAAAACCTCGAGTACATCCTGAACATGTCTCTGGCAAACAGCGAGGCCTCGTCGCCGCCTACCCCGGCCCGCAGTTCCACAACCGCGTTTTTGAGATTTTCAGCATTTTCCGGGAAAAGTATACACCTGAGTTTTTCTTCGATTTGCGTTTTTCTGGCGGCAAGAGAGCATAATTCTTCCTCAGCAAGTTTCTGCATGCCGTTATCAGCGCTCTTGAGGAGTGCTTCCGCTTCAGATATCCTCTCTTTAATGTCGTTTTTTGCATTATCGAGAAGAATTATCTCTTCAAGTCCACGGAGTTGCATTACCGCTTCTTTAAACTCCGCGGACGTTTTGTCTCCCGAAGTCATCACGCTAATGTATCTGTCATATTGTCTGCGTGCATCGGCAAGTTTCTTTTCAAGAAGAACGGAAAAATGTTCGTTTCCATTATTTTGTTCCATATTTTTTCTTGAATTTTTCCACCATGCCGGCGCTGTCCACGAGCTTCTGCTTTCCGGTAAAGAACGGATGGCAGTTGGAACATATTTCCACCTTTATTTCAGGTTTTGTCGACCTCGTTTTGACGATGTTGCCGCACACGCATACAATGTTGCAGTCCGTATAGTTCGGATGTGTCTTCTCCTTCATCTTTGACTCCCTCCATTAATTTAGTGGCCTGGCCTCGACTCTGACCATACCCCTCTGTTTTGATTTATCTGACGCTGTATTGAAAGGTATCCCTGTCCATCGGGTATTCAACGTCAGTGATTCCCTCTCCGCTGAAATACTTGATAGATTTCCCGTTTATCAGCAGTTTCACTTTTGTCACCGGGTAAAACTGCGTTGCTGTGAATATTATCTGCACGAGGCGCTCGGTCATCATTGCGGTGCCGCCGCCCCGCTCTATTCCTTCCGAAAAATCAAGGTAGACCGTGTCGCCGTCAACGTTTACGTTAAGAAGCACGGCATTTTCCGCAACCGCGTTGGTCAACCCTTTTTCCTTTTCTTCCTCTGTAAGCCCTTTCAACAGGTGTTCTATGGAAAATCTTATCTTCTCCTCCACGCTTTCAGCCTTTTCAATCTCCTTGCGCATGGGAATAATATAGGACTTCTCCTCTTGCTCATCGTAGTTGAGAAAATAAACAAGCACAGAGGTCTCGCTCGCCCTCCTGTTGCGTTCTTTTATTATCAGGAGCGATGCGGACATCAAAATAAAAACCCCGAGGAGAAGATAAAGTATAACCCTTTGCCTCTTATCCATTGTTTTTTCTGGTCAGCAACCTTATATACATTTTACTTGCAATTCAAACATTAGTCAACCTGCGTCAGATTTCGTGAAGGGTGCCGGATTTGAGAAAAACGACAAACTTTTTGACAACAGGCCTGCCGGGGAAAATTTTTCTTGCCGCTTTTTCGTATAAGCTCATTTGCTGTTTATGGCGTTGCGGGTGCCCGCCTTCCAGTTTGTAATCGTATATACGGCAGGCGTCTTTTCCTTCAAGGATAATCCTGTCAACGGCGCCGGCATAAACCCTGTCCTTCTCCGCTTCAATTATAAAAGGCAGTTCTGAAAAAGCGCTCCCTTCCGGCCGTTCTTTCACGACTTCCGCAAGTTGTGGATTTTTCTCAATGTTCTCGTAGACACCCATAAGAACGTTTTCTATCTCCCGGATTTCCTGCAGTCCGGACTTGCCGAGATAAAAGCGCACTCTTTTTTCATACGCTTCTTTTCCCGGAATAATCCTGCCTTCGGATAAATCGCATAGAAGTTTGTGTGCAATATCGCCTGCTACCGTCCTTTCATAACGGTAGTACTCCCGTTCCTTTTCGCGCGTATAGGACGTAAGCGCGGCGTACTCCCTTTCCGCGGCAAATATCTCTTTGTCTGCCTTTTTTTGAGGGGCAACTGTTTTCTCCTCTTTTGCGGAAGAGGCCGCCGATGCCGGCAAGGGAGGAAATGCAGTTTCATACTTCCTCAACATGTTAAGCCACAGGCCGCTGTCCGAACCGCGCTTGTTTTTTACGCCTGAAACGAAAAGATACTGCCTCGCCCTTGTCAATGCAACGTACAACACCCTTTCCTCTTCTTCTTCGAGACTGCGCTTGAAAAGTTGTCTGGACTCTTCTTCCGCCTCTCTTTTCAGTACAAACCTGTAAGGGACTTCCTGCTGTGAAGTTTTCCTGTAAAGTATTTCATCTCTGAGCACAACCCTGCCGTCTTCCGCGTTCAGCAAAAACACCGCCGGAAACTCCATGCCTTTTGCATTGTGCACAGTCAAAATCCTCACAGCGTTCTGGTGTTCGGAAAAAATATCCGCTTTGGATTCCTCGGAAGAGAGCGCCACTGTCCTTAAGTTTGCCGAGACCCGGTAAAGCGGCATATCCTGCCATTCCTCCAGCAAGATGAGAAATTTCTCCGTATTGGCTTTCTGCTGGGTGCCCAGCCCGTCCCAGAAGTTTATCTCTTCCAATATCGATTCAACGGCCATCGTCAATTCTTCAAACGAAAGTCTCCGCCTCCATTCGTAAACCTTCTGCGCCGGTATTTTATAAACGGAGCTGCAAAGGTTCCACAGGGATAGTTTGTCGGCAGGGTCGGCAAGCGCAAAAACCAGAGATAAAAGGAATATTACCTCCGGTTCGTGGTAAAATCCTATGCCTCCGAGAACGACAAAAGGAATGCCGGATTCTTCAAGTTTCTTTTCAAGAACCGGGAAATTGTTTCCGGCCTTTTTTCTCATGAGCAATGCAATATCCCTGAATTCTGCTGGACGCAGAACTCCGGTATTCCTGTCCCACACCGGCTCTTTGCTCTTCACAATCCGCAGTATCCTGCCAAGCACCCAGTCGTATTCCTTTTCTTTTGCCTGCGCATCTCCGCCGCAATCCACAAGGTTTATCTCCACGCGGCAAGGATGTTTTTTTTCAAGGCCGCTGGACAACTCCTGCCCCGTCCACAGAGGAGTGCCGCTGAATACCCTGTTGACAAATTCAAGTATCTCCGGCTCGCTCCTGTAATTTTTCAAAAGTTTTTCCTCCGAGCGGTAATTCCTTAAGACCTCTCCGGCATCGTCAAAAACCCCGCCTTCGGCGCCCCTGAACTTGTATATGGACTGTTTTTTGTCCCCGACGAGGAACAAGCCGTAAGACTCTCCCCTTTCCGCCTTCGCCCCGTACCCTGAAAGCCATTCTTCCACAAGTTTGAACACGATTTTCCACTGCAAAACATTGGTATCCTGGAACTCGTCCACAAATATATAATTGTTTTTTTCGTCAAAATCTTCCAGAATCGTCAGGGATTCAGGATGTTCCGAAAGCATCCTGTAAGTAAATATCTCGAGGTCGTTAAAATCCAGCACCGAAAGTTCCTTCTTCATCCGGGCGTGAATTTGTGATATGCGGGAGGAGAGTTCGTATATTGTTTTTGAAAATCCTCCTTCCGGAACCCCTGCGGTTGCATAAGGATGGCACTTTCTTACAGCGGAAATGAGGCTTTTAAGAGCGTTCAGTTTGAAACTCTTCAGCACCGGGAGCAAGCTCTTACTGTCCGGACCGTTTAAAAAATTATAGAACGCCCTGTAATACAGCAAATCGCTCTGCCTCTCGTCAATAACGGTGAAAAAGGGGTCCATGCCCGTATAAAATGCAAACCGTTTCAACGTTGACTGACAGAAAGAATGTATGGTAGATATACGCAGTTTCAGCATTGCGTTCTCTGCTTCTATCTTCCCTTTTTCAGAGAGACCGGGATATATGCCGGCGTATATAGTTTCCAGAATGCGCACCTTCATTTCTATCGCGGCTTTCTCGGAAAAAGTCATTGCCAATATCCTGTGCATCATGGCCGCAGGGTCATCCCTGTCGAGAATTCCGGTAAATTCACGGGTGATGCGGCTTGTTTTCCCGGTACCGGCGGACGCCTCAATAATGACCGCCCTGAAGTCAGGCCTTTTCATAGGGACATGCCCCCTTGTATTGGCAGTAGAAACATGCGGCAGGATTGTCAACCGTAAAACCGTCCCGCCCTTTTAAAAACTTCTCCACACTGGATTCAAGAAACTCTTCCACCCTGTCAAGATAGCCCAGTTTGTTTCCCGGGTACGACTTTTCATTGCCGCCGCTTTTCTTGTCTTCCATAAAATCAAAACGCCATATACTGCCGCTTACTTCCGAAACAGAGAAGTTTTTCCCGTACATCCAGACGTAAAGCGGAACCTGCATGTTAAAATTCCCGAAAAAATCTTTTTCCGTATACGATGGCGGCGCCGAAGTCCCTGTCTTTATGTCTATGACGTTTATCCCGCCCGAAGGCGTTCTTTCAATCCTGTCTATCTTTCCTTTCAGCATTACGGAAGGAAGTTCTACGAATATGTTGCGCTCAGCACCAAGCAAGGTATGCCCCGCATGTTCTTCCATAATTGACGCGAATTTTCCGCATACCTCTTCCGAACGCAAAAAAAGCACGTCCCTGTAAAAAACCGATATTCCGCCGCCATCGAAAAGCTGTTGAATATCCCTGTTTATTTCATCCCTGAAGTTTTTTTTAAGATGCCCGATATCCTCCCGCTCCATCGTTTTTCCCATGCGTCCGGCAAAAATCCTCTCCATCACACTGTGGATGATTGTGCCCCAGAGGTCAGGCGCCTCATCTATTTCGGGCGTCCGGTAAACCTTCAATTTTTCGACAAACTGAAGGTAAAACCTGTAAGGACATTTCAAAAGAACTTCCAGCTGGGTTACGCTTATGTGCAGTTTGCCGCCGTCGACAAACTTCTTTTCAAACTTTTCGCGGGAAAATACCGGTCTGAAAAACTCTTTGCCCTGAGAGACAAACTCCTCGTCTTTTACGACCGATTCCTCATATCCGAACAGAAATATGGACTTCATCCGATTTTTACCATCCATTTTTGACGGAAAGGTGAAAATCACGGTTTCGTTTTCCTTCTTCAATCGGTATAAATCCAGTCGTTCGCGCGCAACTCTCAAATTGTAGTCGGTGAAACCCATTTCCTTTTTCAGCGCATCTGGAACGAACACCTCCTCGACCGACGGCGCACCGGGAATGTTGTCTTCAGTCGCTCCGCCGATAATGCAAAGCTTCTTCTCTACCCCTACGCTCTCCTGCACTCCGCTTACCTTAACGCCCGACCCCTTCCCCTCGTCAACATCAACCAGTTCGAATGCCCGGGTAAGAACATTCACAAACTCTTCCGCTGAGAATGCTACGGATTTCTTCATCTCCTGCATGACTTTCTCGAAGCAAAGCCTGACCTCCGGGATGCCAGGGTCCCAGCCGAGTCGGTCGGCAAACATCTCCACCTCCCCAATCCAGTTTTCAAGGGTTATCGGCCTGCCGCCGGTTTTTTTCAGAATTGACTTTATGATACCGATGTTCCTCTCCCCTGAAGCGAGAAAGTTCTCCATGAGAAACCCGGTGCGCGCAAAGTTGTCCCTTGATTCTTCCGAGAATTTCTCGGATTCCCTGAAATCCATATTATGAAAATGCGGACTCATAAGAACGTTCATCAGGGATTCCCAGTCATACGACTGGCGGAAAGCGAATAATTCAAGAAGAGTGGAAACCGCCGAATTCTTCGACAGGGAATAACCCGGCAGTATCTCGCACGGAAGTCCGTAACGCCTGAAAATTCTCTGAACCACCGGCCTGTAAGAAGGCATGCTCGGAAAAACCGCCATGACGTCGTTCAGCGCAGCGCCCGGGTTGGCGGCAAGGTATGAACGTATTAATTGCGCTATGCCTTTTACTTCCTCCGGCTGGGAGGAAAAGTTATAGCATTCCGCATTCCCGCCTTTTTCCACTGCTTCAAACCTCTGCTCTTCCCATCGGCATATTTCCTTCAAGAAGCAAAGCGACTTTTCGAGAATCAATTCCCTGACATCCGCCGGAACGCCTTCATCCCGGCAGAAAGAGAATACCGCATCCGGAGTGTTTTCCACCAGAGAACCGATAAATTTCTGCTGGTACGGCGGTATTTCGCTGAACCCCTCAAAAACAACCTTCCTGAATTTCAGTTCCCCCGCGTACCCGGCGGCCGCCTCATAAATATCTTCCATATCCATCAAGTTTTCTCTTTCCAGCAGTTCTTCGTAGTTCTCCACTGCATCTATGGCGAACAGCAGAAGCGACAGGTTGTAGTCAAACTTCCATCCGTATGCCCGGACGCTGTTCCTTATATGCTCAAAAGAAATACTGCCGGCGGTGGAAATCTTGACGTCCTTTATGAAATGGGATATTGCCAGTGCGGCTCCGGGAAGAGCATACCCGAACCTTTCCGATGCCTTTTTCTCCTTGAGTATCTGCAGGACGGTCACGTACTTCTCCACTTCGGAGATTATCCTCTTGCCGGAATACCTGTCCAGCATTCCCAGTGCGAGAGTTTTTACGGTCAGCGCTGACGGAAGAAGCGCTCTTTCAGGGAAAACCTCGTGGTAACGCATCTTGAAATCTCTGACCTTGCTCATGTGCGGAGCGACGTAAAGAATGGAAGGCGAAAACGCATCCGCCTCGACTGACCCGGCAAGAAGAGTCCCTGTCTTGTTTCTGTACCCGAACGGGAATACCAGCAGTTTTTTCATTTTGTCGTTTTGTTAACCCTGCGTCTGCAATCCGCGGCTTTTTAAAAATATTGCATCCATATTATAATAAATGTGCCGTAATAAATAAAGGAACGCTGTTTATGGGAAGAAAAAAAAGCAAAAGCAGAAAAATCCGCCAGGAAATACTTCATTTCCTGATATTCGTTTTTTTCGTTTTGATTTATTATGCGGTTAAACTCATGCCGTCGGCCGCATACCCGCCGTTCAGCAGGCTGGCAGGCATGCTGTTTTTCTACACGATGCAAACAAGCAGGAAACTGATACTGAAAAACATGGACGTTGCCTACGGGGATACCGTAAGCCGCGCCGAAAAAATACGCATCTGCAGGGAAGTTTTCGTTTCCATCGTGCTCGACCTGTGCGAAACCATACAAATAGGCAAGATAAGCGGAAAACGCCTCCTGTCTGAAAGTGTTATCGAGGGAGAAGACATACTTAGGAATGCCCTGCGGCAGAACAGAGGCGTCATCGGCATCTGCCCTCACATGGGAAACTTTCCGCGGCTTCAGGCAGTCATGACCAAAAAAGGATTCCCGATAAACTGCTTTGCACGCCCGCCTTCCGGCAGGCACCTTGCAAAGTTCTTTGCGAAACTCATCGGCAGTGTCGGCGTACCTTTGATATCCGTTTCGGATAAGAGCAAGGCTGTAAAGGAATCCATAAAATGGCTTAGCAAAAACGGCGTTCTGGGTTTTTACATGGACCAGCATTCCGGCGGCGGAGTTCAGGTGGACTTCTTCGGGAAAAAAGTGTTTTCTCCAACCGGAGCCGCAGTTCTTGCGAAAAAATTCAATTGTCCGGTAATCGGCCTGTTCACCTGCCGCAGGCAGGACGGAAAACAGAAGATATTTATAGAAGGCCCTTACACCCTGCAGAAAACCGGCGATACCGCACGGGACATACAGACAAACACCGCCTTTTTCATGCAAAGGATTGAGCACCACGTAAGACAACATCCGGAACAGTGGTTCACATGGCTGCACAAGAGATTCCGCACTTCTAAAAAGAAAACAAAAGCATGACAAGCGCGGAAGAACGGCCGGCATGGCGGCGCGGTTGTACATTCTCTTTTTTTGTGATAACTTGATGATGATGCATTGCACTGCGGGAAAACTGGTTTTCCGCTAAAGGTAAAAAGGAGGGACCATGTTGAAAGCGAAAGACGTGATGACTAAGGAAGTTTTAACCATTGGGCCCGAAGCGACGCTTGCAGAAGCAATCGAAGTTTTGATAGAGAAAAAAATCAGCGGCATGCCGGTTGTGAACGACTCCGGTGAAGTTGTCGGGATAATTTCGGAAAAAGACATTCTTAATTTCGCATTTGACGGGCACCTTCACAACACAAGGGTAAAAGAGGCGATGTCGGTAAATATTGTGAGTTTCCCGCCGGATGCGGACATCAATTCAATCGCTCTGGCTATAGCAGACCGTCATTTTCGAAGAGTCCCTGTCATTGAAAACGGAAAAATAGTCGGTATTATTTCAAGGCGGGACATAATCCGGGTTGCTCTTAAACTCGGTTAGACGGACTGTCCGACGGCACCGTGTTTTTTGCGGCATCTTTGGCTTCTGCCCTGTTTGACATTTTTATATCTTTCAAGGAAGACCTGCTTGCTTTCCGCATTACAAGGTTTACGGGAATGGATAAAAGCGCTATTTTGTTGAGCCGTGCAGTTCTTCTAAATATCGAGCCATATTTTGATACTTCTTTTCTTGCCCAGTAATATCCGTTTTGCAGTTCATCAACGCTCAGCAGGGCCGGTTTGAAGACAACCTCTCCGCATGTATATTTTGCCCAGTCACGGTCAATTATTCTTCCCTGTTCGTCAAACCTCTTATACAGACGCGTTCCCGGCAGAGGCGTCAAGATGGAAAAACTTGCCAGTTCAATCTTGCTCCGGTCAATGAAATCAACCGTTTCTTCAAAAACCCCTTTGTTGTCCGCATCAAAACCAAAGATAAAAGCTCCGATTATCCCGATTCCGCTGTCGTGAATTATTTTTATTCCTTCGCTATAATCATTGATGCGGTTTATATTTTTCCCCACCTGTTTCAAGCCTTCCTCGGAAATAGATTCAAACCCTATGAAGAGCCCTTTGCACCCGCTTCTGGCGGCAAGCCGGAGCAATTCCCTGTTCTTTGCAATTATTATGGAGGCCTGCGAAAACCACCTCACTTTGAGGGGAATCAATGCTTTGAAAAGTTCTTTGGCATAATCCGGACGTCCGGCAATGTTATCGTCCACAAAAAATATGATGGCCCTGTTTTTTAACATCTTGACTTCCCTGACGATATCAGGGATGGGCCTTGTCCTGTAGGTGCGCCCGAAAAAATCGGATACACTGCAGAAATCACAGCCGAAAGGACATCCTCTCGTAGTCTGAACAGTATCCATTTCCCTGTAGAATTTATTGCCGGACAGCAAGTCTTTTCTGGGCAAGGGAAGGTTTGCAAGATTCGGCCTTTCAACGCATTTGTAAATCTTCTGCAGTTTCCCGTCTCTGAAGTCATTCAGCAACTCCGGCATTGTTGCTTCCGCTTCTCCGATGACCACCGCATCGGCATGCAGAGAAGCCTCCTGCGGCAGTGCAGAGGGATGAATTCCTCCCATGATGACAGGAACGCCCTTTGCTCTGTAGTTATCGGCAATCTCATATGCGCGCGGAGCGGTTGACGTTATGGTAGTTATGCCCACCATGTCGGGTCTGTCATCAAAATCTATTCCGTCCAAACTGTCATTGATAATTCTGATATCCGCATCCGGCGGGAATAATGCCGCAACGGTTGTAAGCGTCAATCGTGAGAATTGAATTGTTTTCTCCCTTTTGGTGACAGATGTCACCGGCGATTTAGGAGAAATAAGATTAATGCGCATCATTCGCTCCCCGGCAGTCTTTTGCCAGTTGTAAAAGTAAATATATCACAGTTTTACGGGTTTGCCGGTACGCATTGATTCGTACGCGGCAAAGGAGACCTTTAGACTCTTCAGGGCGTCGGCATAGTCCGACCTTACCAGTGTCCCGTTATTTTTCATCACGGCCTTTATGAATGTCCTGTCTTCTTCGAGCATCGGGACAACTGAAGACGTGTACGCAATTTTTTCCGTACCCCTGTCCACAGTAAGCGTATTGCCGGCATAGTTCAGCATGATACCCTTGCCTATGACGTCCACGCCGCTGTAAAACCCGTTCCACAACCAGGTACAGGTCAGACTGCCGATACATCCGTTTTTAAATTTCAGCATGGTGGCGGAGGCATCCTCAACGTCGTATTCTTTGTAGATTTTATTGTTAATCCCCTCGAATTTATAAGCGAAAACCTCTTCCACGTCGCCCAGCATGTACCTCATCATGTCCACCGTATGCGTTGACTGTTCAATCAACTGCCCGCCGGAAAGTTTTTTCCTGCTGTACCATCCTTTGCCTGCCCCGGGCACTCCCCCGAAATATTTTCCGACTGCGGCGGCAATCTGCTCCTTCGCAAGAATTTTTTTTGCTTTCTCAACCACGTCAAAATATCTCAAAACGTACCCGGCGGAGGTGATAAGTTTTGCCGCCTGCACTTTTTTCGCAATGACGGAGGCCTTCTTCAGGTCGAGATGCAGGGGCTTTTCCACGAAAAACGGGATTTTTCTCTCTATGCACGCCTCCTCCTGTCCATTGTGGGCAAAGGGCGGAACGCATATGTAACAGGCATCCGGTTTTGCTCCATCAAGCATTTTTTCAAAATCGCCATAGACGGAACCCCCGTATGCCGCGGCGGCCTTTTCCGCCTTACTCTTGTCTATGTCGCACATCGCTGCGAACTCCACTTCCTTCAACTGCGCAAGGCAGTTCATATGCGCCCCTGCTATCCCACCGCATCCGATAATACCGATTTTCACTGTCATTACAACCCCCCTTTAAAAATTTATGGCAATTGAAAGAATATGATATTATATAAGCGCGATGGAAGCAAAAATTTTTAAAATATCCGATACTACCCGGGTAACCGGACAACTCTACAGGATGGAACTTGAAGGTTCTTTCGCCGCAAATCCCGTCCCCGGACAGTTCATCCACATCAAAGCGGACGACCGCCTGTTTCTAAGACGTCCTTTTTCCATAGCCGGTTATAAAAACAGTTTTTTCACAATCATCTTCAGGGTCGTCGGGGAAGGCACAAAAATAATGAGCGCCATGAAAAAAGGTACGCAACTTAGCGTCATAGGGCCCCTCGGAAATGGCTTCCCTGTCAAAAAAACGTGGAAAAAGGTTTTTCTCGCCGGAGGCGGAACTGGTATAGCGCCAATGGTTTTTCTCTCTGACAGACTGCCGTCCGGCAATGCCGGCGCCGTGTTTTTTTACGGGGCGAAATCGGTTGACGATATTGCCTTTTCCGCACTGCCCCGGGGCGTTGCCTGTGTTTTTACCACTGAAGACGGCAGTTATGGATATAAAGGCACGGTTAACCGGGGCATTGAAGACCACATCAAAAAAAACGGACCGCCGGACGTTATATACGGCGGAGGACCTTACGGAATGCTGAAAAAACTCGGTGAATTTTCGGAAAAATACGGCATACCGGCATTCGTATCAATGGAAAACAGGATGGCATGCGGAACCGGAGTCTGCTACGGATGCGTCACGAAAATCAAAAGCGGCTCGGGATGGGAATATAAAAGGGTCTGCAAAGACGGACCCGTTTTCAGCACGAGAGAAATACTATGGGAATGAATGCACTCAAAGTAAAAATCGGCACCATGTCCCTTAAATCCCCTGTAATCATGGTAAGCGGCATATTCGGCTACGGGGAGATTAATCTTGAATACGTCAATTATAAAAAACTGGGGGCGATAGTAACAAAAACAATATCCCTTAACCCGCGCGAGGGCAACCCCCAGCCCAGGATATGGGAAACCTCCTCGGGAATGCTCAACTCGGTAGGACTGCAAAACCCGGGCGCCGGGGAATTCGCAAAAAGCAAACTTCCGGCTATAAAAAGGAACGGGGCAAAGGTAATCGTAAGCATCATGGGACACAATGAGGAAGAACTTCTTAAAATCAACGGGATTCTGCTTAAAGAAAGAGGATATTACGATGCGTTGGAACTGAACCTTTCCTGCCCCAACGTCGAAAGGGACAAACCTATGGTCTCCCAGTCGCCGGAGATGACCGGCAGGTTCGTGAGAACTGTCAAAAAGGCATGCGGCAGGGTTCCGCTGATAGTGAAGCTGTCCCCAAACGTTACCGACATAACTGCCGTGGCCGCATCCGCCGAAAACGCGGGGGCGGATGCATTAAGCATGATAAATACCGTAAAAGCGGTATGTGTGGATACGATGAAAATGCGGATAATGGAAGGCGGCCTTTCAGGCCCCCCGATAAAACCCGTGGGGC
Source organism: uncultured bacterium (assembly GCA_964413825.1). GTDB lineage: Bacteria > Ratteibacteria > UBA8468 > B48-G9 > JAFGKM01 > JAFGKM01. The sequence continues at coordinate 21,787 of CAYPTS010000008.1, read as the reverse complement.
TTCGGGCGGTATACGACGTTTACCAAAAGTGCGGCATACCGATTATAGGCATCGGCGGAATAACCACCGGAAAGGATGCGCTGGAATACATCCTTGCGGGCGCAACGGCCGTTGGCGCGGGAAGCGGATTTTTCTCCAATCCTTTCCTTGTGGACGAAATATACGATACACTGCATGAGTTCCTGGCGCAAAAAGGCAAGACTCTTGCCGGCATTACAGGTTTGCTAAATTCAAAATCAAAACAAGCCCCTCCACCTTTATCCTCCCCCTCGGAGGGGGGAGGAAGGAGGAGGGGGTGAAAAAGACTATTTCCACGAAGGAGAAAGAAGACAAGGGAGATAGATTCAAGAGGGGTTTTGTTGTCGCCAGCATATGCGTTTTTCTGTCTCTCAGATTTTTTGTAGACGGGATGAGTTATCCGCATTTTAATTTCTTCTGGAATATGTATTTCTTCGCCCTTCTCGTAATCCATCTTGCAACCGACCGGCTGAAAAACACCTGCGGCAAAGAGGAGATACTGCTTCTTCTTTACTTTTTATTCTGCGCGATATCCACGGGGACTGCACAGATAAAAGGAACCGGCATTGTATTCAACACCCAGATGCTTGCATACTGGTGCATCTTCGTTCTCACTGCGCGCAATTTCACGCCGAAGAATGCCCGGACGGCTTTTAACATAATACTCGTCAGCGGTCTCTTTGTCCTTCTCTACGGTTTATACCAGCACTTCTGGGGATTGGAACAAACAAGGCAGTATGTGTATTCGCGTCCCGAACTCCTAAACGCCATGTCCCCGACTTACATCAACAGACTTGACAGCGACAGGGTTTTTGCAACGTTTGTCTACCCGAACGTTTTTGCCTCGTTTCTCCTGTTTCTCATACCCCTATCGTTTTTTCCGTCTTTTTCGAAAGAAAAACTTCCTCTAAAAATCCTCTGTCTCGCAGTGTTTTTTCTTTCACTCTGGAACCTTTTCCTGACGGGGTCTTTCGGCGGATTTTTTATTTTCCTTTTCATAGCGCAGATAATGCTCCTCTTCCTTTTGCTCGGAAACTCAAAGAGGTTTAAAACGGTAATTTCCATTCTCCTGTTTTTTGAAATACTTCTGCTGTCCGCCGGCTATCATACGGGAAAACTGCCAAAAATCAGTTCCTTCGCGGACAGGGTAGGATACTGGAAATCATCCGTGGGTGTTTTCATGGAAAATCCGGCAACGGGCGTCGGACCGGAAAACTACAGGTATCACTATCCCGCGCACAAGCCCTCCGGAGGAATGGAGGCAAAACATCCGCACTCGGTATTTTTTGCCGCGCTTTCAGAGACAGGCGTTGCCGGAATGTCTTTCCTCTTCGCATTTCTGATAACAGTATCGGCAGGTTTGTTTAAAATTTCCGGCAACTCTCCTTTTTTCATGGGGCTGGCTTTTTCTTTCCTTGCGTTTTTCATGCACAACCTCATTGACTTCAACTTCATAAATCCTTCGGCGGCGGTATTGTTTTTCATCGCCGGCGGGTTAGGCGCGGCCGCCTCAAAAGCCCCCCCTCCTTTCACCCCCGCATCGGCAAAAAAAGAAGTAAAAAAGGAATCTTCCGCAAATCGTACCGCTTTGACAAAATGCCTCAATTGTCTTATCATAATTGCGGTTCTTTTTACGGCCGCAGGTTATACAAGATACGTTCTGTCCGAAGAGAATCTCCTGAGGGCGCAAAAAGAACAGAACATAAACGGCATTTTTTATTATCTTGAAAAAGCGCAAAGGTTATATCCGGACAATTTCGAAGTGTACAACGCAAAAGGAGACGTCTTCTACAGGATTTTTTCCGTAACAGGCGATGTATCTTATGAAAAAAAAGCGGAAAGTTTTTACAGGCATGCGGTTTTACTGAATCCCCGTTTGTCCGCCGTTTACAGGAAACTGGCGGCCATGTATGAAACTTCGGGCAAAATGAAATCAGCCGAACGGATGTACCTGAAACTGCTGGAAACTTATCCAAACAAAAAGCAGTACAACATCGAAACCGCATTGTTCTATAAGAAAAAAGGTGACGAGAAAAATTTTCTGCGCTATTATCAAGCGAGCAAAAAACTTCATGAGACATCAACGGAAGAAGCATTTGCCGTGGCAGACTATAAAAAATGGATAGAATCGCAGAAGTAGAGATACGAAAAACTGAAAAACCACAGCAGTTCAGGGTTCTACAGAACGTGGAACTGAAAAAGGGAGATTTGTGTATAGTTGAAATGGCGCAGGGGACGGTCGATTACGGCAAGGTTTATAAAATCTCCGAAGGAAAGTCCCTTCTCACTACCCTGTCGGGCAAGGTGCTCAGAAAACTGACGGAAAAAGACATCGAGGTCATAAAGGAAAACAGGCGAAGAAAAAGCGAGAGCCTCGGAATATGCAAAGAAAAAATCGCGGCATACAAACTGAACATGAAGCTTATCGATGCCGAGTATTCCTTTGACAAAACAAGGATAACCTTCTACTACTGGGCGGAAGAGAGAATAGATTTCAGAAACCTCGTAAAAGAACTCGCAAAGGTATTCAACTGCCGGATAGAAATGCGGCAGATAGGACTGCGTGACGAGGCAAAAATAAAAGGCGGGTACGGAATCTGCGGGTGTCCGCTGTGCTGTGCACAGTTTCTTAAGAAATTCGATTCTGTAACGATGCGCATGGTAAAAAACCAGAAACTGCCGCTCGACATAAACAAAATCACCGGGCAGTGCGGCAGGCTTCTCTGCTGCCTCGGTTATGAAGACAATATGTATAAAAAGGACATCATAAAAAAATGAAGGTCTACATAACGACACCGCTTTATTACATTAACGCCGAACCGCACATCGGACACACCTACACCACGGTTGCGGCGGATACACTCGCAAGGTTTTACAGGATGTCGGGGTATGACGTTTTTTTTCTGACGGGCACCGACGAACACGGGCAAAAGATAGCCGAGGCGGCAAAAAAACAGGGCACCACGCCGGAGAAGCTTGCCGACGAAAATTCAGGAATATACAAAAAACTGTGGAACGAGCTGGACATATCATATACCCGCTTCATAAGAACTACCGAACCTGCTCACAGAGAGGTGGTAAGAAAGGTATTCAGCACACTGCTGGAAAAGGGCGACCTTTACAAAGGCGAGTATTCCGGGTGCTACTGCGTACCATGCGAAGGCTATTTCATACCGGAAGATGAAAACAGCCCGCTGTGCCCGGACTGCGGCAGGCCCATGTCCAAAATTTCCGAACCGTCGTATTTCTTCCGCATTTCCAAGTATGCCGACAGGCTTCTCAAATACATTGAAGAAAACGAATTCGTCAAGCCGGATTTCAGGAAGAACGAGGTTTTAAACCTTGTAAAATCCGGACTGTGCGATGTCAGCATCACAAGGAAAAACGTAGAGTGGGGCATCGCTTCGCCTACGCCTGAAAAATACGCCGTGTACGTATGGTTTGACGCACTGCTGAACTATCTCAGCGGGGTGGGATACCTCAATGATGAAAACCAGTTTTCCGCTTATTGGCCCGCAGACGTGCAATTCATAGGAAAGGACATCATCCGGTTCCACGATGTGATATGGCCGTGCATACTCATGGCGCTGAACCTGCCTTTGCCAAAAAAAATATTTGCGCACGGGTGGTGGACGGTCGGTTCCGATAAAATTTCAAAATCCAAGGGAAACGCCGTATCCCCGCAGGACATTATCGCCGAATACGGCCTGGACGCCTTCAGATTTTTCCTGTTGAGGGAGGTGCCCTTCGGCCTCGACGGGGAATACTCCGCAGAAACGTTTAAAAAAAGATACAACAGCGACCTGGTAAACGACCTTGGCAACCTGCTGAACCGTACGGTAAACCTTGTGGAAACAAAACTGTCGGGAACGCTGAAACCGGCATCGGCGGAAGAACGCCTTGCCGAACTTACCGCTTCCGTGCAAAAAAACTATCCTGCGAAGATGCGGGAACTGGCTTTTTCGGAAGCGCTGGAGGAGATATGGAAAATTATCTCTTACCTGAACAAGTTCCTTGACGAAAAGGCACCGTGGCGCGAGGGATGCCCGGACGTCAACGGAGTACTTTTCAATGCGGTCAGCGGCATAAGGGATGCGACGCTTTTGCTTGCGCCCTTCATCCCGTCTACATCTGTAAAAATCTGGACTACTCTGGGACTGGACGGCATCCCCTTCGAACAAAAGTTTTCCTCGCTCGGAGACGGACTGCCGGCCGGACTTAAAACGAATAAGAGAGAGATACTTTTCCCGAGGAAAAAATGAAACTTTTCCCCCTTTGTCTTCCCCCCTTGACGGGAGAGGAAGAAAGGAGAGGGTGAAAGGGAGGACAAGTGAAACCGGTTTATAAAAGGTTCATACTGAAACTGTCAGGAGAGGCGCTTCGGGGAAAAAGCGGCTTTGGAATTGATTCCGTCGCCCTGATTTCAATCGCCGAAGAAATACGCGAAGTCAGGGAAATGGGCTGCGAAATCGGTATTGTACTGGGAGGAGGCAACATATACAGGGGCAACTCCCGCGACAAAAAAATCATAGACCCGGTTACAGGAGACTACATGGGAATGCTGGCAACCGTTATGAACGGGCTGGCACTGCAAAACGCCCTTGAAAAGGAAGGGCTGGACACGCGGGTGCAGAGCGCATTCGACATGAAGCAGTTTTGTGAGATGTACATAAGAAGGCGCGCAATACGCCACCTTGAAAAAAAGAGGATTGTAATTTTTGTCGGAGGAACCGGCAACCCCTACTTTACGACAGACACCGCGGCCGCCCTGAAGGCGATTGAAACCGGAGCCGAAGCCGTACTCAAAGCGACCAAGGTGGACGGGATATATGCTTCCGACCCGGTACTGAACCCCAAGGCAAAAAGGTATAATAAACTGTCTTACATAGAGGTTCTGCAGAAACGCCTGAAGATAATGGACGCCTCTGCAATCTCGCTGTGCATGGACAACAATATTCCTGTAGTAGTTTTCAACCTTTTCAAGAAAGGCAATCTAAAAAAAATCGTTACAGGCAATGGCACGAAAACCATAGTTGCCGGGGAGGTAAAGAAATGAAAGCGAAAATATTCGGCGAATCACAGAAAAAGATGGAAGGCGTCACTAATTTCTTTAAAAAAGAGGTCGGCAATCTGAGAGCGGGCAGGGCATCGCTGTCGCTTCTTGAAGGCATAACCGTGGAGTATTACGGCTCGAAAATGCCGGTCAGTCAGATAGCAACGATAACTATACCCCAGCCGCAGTTGATTGTGATACAGCCTTGGGACAAGAACGTTATCAGCGACATAATGAAGGCAATTCAGGCGAGCAACCTGGGGCTCAATCCGATATCGGACGCCAGTGTGATAAAAGTGCCGGTTCCGCCCATAAGCGAAGAGAGAAGGCAGGAACTCGTCAAGATACTGCACAAGATGGGAGAGGAAGCCAAGGTTGAAATCAGGGAAATACGAAGGAAAGCAAACGAAGAACTGAAAAAAGGCGAAAAAGACAAGACCATCTCCGAAGACGACATGTATAAAGGCATAGACGAAGTGCAGGAAATAACCGACAAATCTATAAAAGACGTTGACAAAAGAATAGAAGACAAGTCCAAAGAAATCATGGAATCCTGACAGGGTCAGGTCTTCATTCTTCACTTTTTATAAAAACAACATCCCCCCGCTTTTCCCTCTCCCCTCAGGGGAGAGGATAAGGTGCGGGGGAAAAAGAGGTCTTCAGGTGAAATTTGTCATAGCGATAGACGGTCCCGCCGGTTCCGGAAAGAGCACCGTGGCAAAACTCATCGCTGCGAAACTGGGTTTTCTCTACGTGGACACCGGCGCAATGTACAGGGCGCTGACACTCAAGGCGCTGAAAGAAAAAGTGCCGTTCGACGACGAAAAAAAACTGATTGCAATGGCTCGTTCCGCAAAGATAGAACTTTTTGCGGAAAACAGCAAATATAAAGTACTGCTTGACGGCGCAGACGTAAGCAACGAGATACGCACAGAACAGGTAAGCAAAACCAGCCACTACGTATCCTCCATCCTGCCCATCCGTGAAATCCTCTGGAAAATGCAGAGGGGATACAGGGAAAAACACAACATCGTAATGGAAGGCAGAGACATCGGAAGCAAGGTTTTCCCTGACGCGCAGTTGAAGGTGTTTCTTGATGCCACGGTGAAGGAACGCGCAAAAAGAAGGTACCTTCAGTTGAAAGAAATGGGAATGGAAGGAAACCTTGAAGAGATAGAGAAAGACATAGCGTCAAGAGACGAGAAAGACAGGCAGAGGAGCATCTCTCCGCTTGTGAAACTGCCCGACGCAATTCACATAGACACCACCGGCCTCACCATTCCCCAGGTCGTGGACAAAATCCTCTCCTTAATCCCTTCCTGAGCAAAATCCCTGTCAGGAGCGGGAGAGGCGAAGTTTGGTCTGGGTTTCGCCGCCGTTGATGAGGTGCAGGAGCGGCGTTGGCCTGTCCACGCCCTCAATGAACGAAGGACGCGCCTGCCAAGGGGTCAGCGACAGCACATTTGTCATATCCATCCAGTATTCCAGCCGTGCCGTTTTCAATCCCCATGTCATATGAAAGTGGTTGGCGGGTGCAAACTGCTTGTATTCAACCATGGACGCATATTTAGGTACAACGAAGGTATGCGGCCAGGTAACGTTTGAGGTTCTGCAAACCGCATCGGAAAGTTTTGCCGGCAATTCAACGGTCTGCGCCTCGTCCCATACGAGAGAAAATGCGTTTGACATACTACTGTAGGCCATCCTGCCCGCTATGCCCTCGATGCCGGCGGGAGATACGAAGGTTATGGAATTTCCCAGCCCCGGGAAATACCCTTCATCGGCAAGAGGGAAGGATATCTTTGACATCATTTCTTTTACGGATGAACCGGGTTTCGCAGCCCAGTCAAAGGAAGCGCTGCCAGAGTTGTCACCGTCGACAAACCCCTTCTTTTCCCATATCGTTTTACCGGTAAGTTTAATGCCCTTGCTTTTTGCAAGTTGTTTTATCTCCCACGGCTCCCAAACCTTGCGAAAATCCATAAACAACGGAGGATTGCCGGCTGTAAGGTGTGTAAAGAAAAGCATTGTCAGAAGCCCCTGAACATCCGCCTCTGTAGCATAGGCAAGGGGCGCTTTCTTCCCGTTGTGGTCGAATGTCGAGTTGAACAGCGATTCCATTATGTCCGCCACAGGCAGGGGAATACCACGCCTGTCTGAGCCCCATTCCAGCTGGCTCATGAACCCGCCGCCTACGGCATTCAGGTCTTTCATCAGGTCCCTGACTATGAGATACATGGCGAGGGACTTGTTGAACCTGTCGCTATCCTCTCCGTTTCTCAATTCTATTTTGTTCTTGCACAAAGTATCCAGCCAGTTGCGCAATTCTTTCAATTCATTGTCGCTGTATGCCTTCTTATTGAGCATGTCGGCAAGAAGTTTCATGTCCAGACGTGTTATTTCAAGCCCGAAGGTGTTTCTCGTAGGTATAACGTGCGCAAGGGCGGTCTCCATGCCCATGGAATCATGCCCGAAAACAACCACACGCCTACCTTTAAGCCCTTTGAACGTAAGTGCGGCATAGCACCAGTCAATAAGGTCGTCAGCCGTTTTTTCGCTCATGAGTGGGTTCTGTCCGGTATCAGGCCAGGTACCGACGTTTATATGCATAAGTCTGCCGTACTGTGCAACAGCACCGCTGCACGCATGGGTATAAACAACGCCAGGTTTTGGCCCGCTATTTCCGCAAGTCAGGTTTACGGGCGTATCCTTTGGAAACTGCTGGAGAAGAGAAATGAGCGTCAACTGGGGAAACGACCATGTATCCGGTGCGCCTACCAGAATGTTGACTCCTGCCTCCCTGAACTGGCCAGCAACAATGTCCGCCTGCTTTTCGCCGTCTATAAGTACATCGCTGTATACAACCTTGACAGGTATGCCGTCTATCTTGTTTACTTTCGCGGCTATAGTATCTGCAGTCATCTTTATGATGTTTGCCGCCCTGTCCCTTGATGCCTTATCAACCCTCGGGTCGCACGGCGCAAAAACCCCGATAACGGACTCTCCTATTCCGCTACCCTTACCTGCAGTAAGTCTTATCGCTTTCATTACGATACTCCTCCGTGCGATAAATCGCACCGCTACAATCTATTTGCTCATCGCCTGTTTCCTGCTCAGTTTAACCCTTCCCTGGTCGTCGACTCCCAGACACTTGACCTTTATTTTATCGCCTTCCTTGACAACGTCTTCCACCTTGTTTACGCGGTGAGGAGCAAGTTCGGATATGTGAACCAGTCCGTCCCTCCCGGGCAAAAACTCGACGAAAGCACCGAAAGCCATTATTTTAACAACGGTGCCTTCGTAAATCTTCCCCGCCTCGGGCTCCTCGGTCATTCCCCTTATTACGCTGGCGGCCGCTTCACATGCCGCACTGTCAGGAGAATATATCCTTACCGTGCCATCGTCATCTATGTCTATCTCCGCTCCTGTATCTTCTATAATCTTCTTTATCGTCTTGCCCCCGGGGCCGATTATGAGCCCTATCTTATCGGTTTTGACCTTCAGCGAGAGTATTCTCGGGGCGTATACGGACGTGGAAGAACGCGGTTCCGGAATGGTCTGATACATTTTCTCGAGTATTTCTTTACGCGCCTCGTTTGCCTGAACAAGCGCTTCCTTGAATATCTCGGTCGTCATCCCGGACTCTTTCACGTCCATCTGAAAACCGGTAATCCCCTGCCTGGTCCCGGCAATTTTAAGGTCAAGATTTCCGTAGTGGTCTTCCTCACCCGCGATGTCGGTGAGAAGAATATACTTTTCACCCTCTTTTATTATGCCCAGCGATGCGCCCGCCACGTGTTTTTTCACAGGGACGCCGGCATCCATCAGAGAGAGACTGCCCGCACACACCGTAGCCATGGAAGAAGAACCGTTTGACTCAAGTATGTTGGCAACGATTCTTATAGTGTAGGGAAACTCTTCCTCGCCTGGAATTAAAGAAGCCAACGACCGCTCTGCAAGCGCGCCGTGCCCTATTTCGCGCCTCGAAGTACCCCGGAGAAATGCCACCTCTCCCACGGAAAACGGCGGAAAGTTGTAGTGCAGCATAAACCGCTTCTTCATTTCTTCGTGAAGTCCCTCTATCCTCTGCTCATCCCTGCTGGTGCCAAGAGTAAGCGAAGAGAGACACTGGGTCTGCCCCCTGGTAAAAAGCGCGGAACCGTGCGTTCTGGGCAGAAGTCCGACACTGCATGACACCGGACGTACCTGCCTGGGATGCCTGCCGTCGAGCCGCTTGCCGGTTTCAAGCATGATTTTTCTTATATTGCCGGCAAGAACCCTCTCAAAAATCTTTTTCGCCGCGGGTCTGGCAGTTTCATCTTCAATACCGGAGAGAAAACTTTCTTCCATTGTCTTATAGAACTGCTCTCTGGCATGTTTTTCCGGAAATTCATACGCGCGCATAATCTGCCCGGAGATGAAATCTTCGGTTTTTTTCACAAGGGCGGCGTCTTCTTCCGGAGGTTTCACTTCTTCTTTCTCCGCGGCAAACTCCTTCTGCGCCTCGATAATGTTTTTTATCTCCCTGTGACCGTTTTCTATGCATTCGATAAACTGCTCTTCCGAAAATTCCAGTCCGGAACCTTCAACCATGACTATCGAGTCTTCGGTGCCGGTTATTATTATGTTTATGGAACTGTTTTCCATTTCCTGAAAGGTGGGATTTATCACGTATTTACCATCGATAAACCCGACCCTGACCGCGGCAACGGGCCCCTTAAAGGGAATTTTTGAAGAAGTCAGCGCCAGAGAAACGGCGACAACCGACATTACGTCCGGATTGTTCACCATGTCCGAAGACAGGACGTTGACGATAACCTGCACTTCCTTGAAATAATGCTCCGGGAAAAGAGGCCTAATCGAGCGGTCTATTATGCGGCTGACCAGTATTTCCCTTTCACTCGGCCTGCCTTCTCTTTTGAAAAAACCTCCGGGAATCTTTCCCGCCGCGGAGATATGTTCCCTGTAATCGCAACTTAAGGGGAAATATCCAAGGTCTTCCCTTGATTCCTTTGAACTTACTACTGTGGCAAGAACCACTGCATCGCCTACCCTGGCCCATACCGAACCATCGCTCTGCTTTGCGACAAAGTTGGTTTCAAGCGATAGGTTATTACTGCCGAACGGCACTTCTATTTTCTTGTTCATGATTTTCCTTCTTACTTTCTGAGGTTAAGTTTCTTGATTACTTCCTGGTATTTGGCAGGGTCTTCAATCTGCAGATATTTGAGAAGTCTTCGTCTCTGCCCGATAAGTTTTAAAAAGCCGCGCCTTGAGTTAGTATCTTTTTTGAATTTTTCAAAATGCTCGTTAAGCGCTTCTATTCTTTTTGTAAGCAGAACAATCTGCACTTCCGGAGAACCGGTATCTTTTGCATGCCGTCCAAAATCCTTTACTACTTCCTGTTTTTTTTCCGTCACTAACATTTTAATCTCCTTTACCCCGAACTCTTTGTTTTATTAGCCCTCATAGTGAGGGGTTCGGATTGCTCCTTTTACTTTTCCTTCAAGTATATCCTTTTAGAAGATTTTTGTCAACAAGGCGATTTATGGTAAATTATACATCTTATGGGCACCTATAAAAAAGTGCGGGGAATGCACGACATCCTCCCGGGAGAAATGGAAAAGTGGCAGTTTGCCGAGAAGGCACTGGCGTCGACTGCACAACTTTACGGGTACAGGGAGATACGCCCCCCCGTGATAGAGGAACGCTCCCTTTTTGAGCGGAGTATCGGGACTTCTTCCGATATCATTTCAAAGGAAATCTACTGTTTTCAGGACAGAAAGGGACGCAATCTCGCTCTGCGGCCTGAAGGTACAGCTTCGGTCGTACGGGCGTTCATTGAATCCGAAATGCCCCGCCTTCGAAAAATCACACGGTTATATTATTACGGGCAGATGTTCAGATACGACCGCCCGCAAAAAGGAAGATACCGCCAGTTCTACCAGTTCGGCATAGAACTTTTGGGCGGAACCCACCCGTTTTTCGACGGCGAGGTAATTGCAATGCTCCACGATATGGTCGGAAAACTGTGCGTGTCCGGACACTCTTTCAGCATCAATACTCTCGGATGCACCGAGTGCAAGGCCCGGTATACCGGAATAGTAAAAGAGCGCCTGTCAGGCATGCGGGAATCGTTATGCCCGGACTGTAACGTTCGGCTCGAAACCGCACCTCTGCGGATATTAGACTGCAAGAACGCAGAATGCAGAGAAACAGCTAAAGCCGCCCCAGGAATTACGGAAATACTATGCGAAGAATGCAGGAAACATTTCGGACGGGTTCAGGAATACCTCAGGGAAGCGGGCATCCCGTACAGGGTTCAGCCCGGACTGGTCAGGGGACTCGACTACTACACCAGAACGGTATTTGAGTTGTACGCTCCGGGAGACGAAAACGCGGTAGCTGCCGGCGGAAGGTACGATTCTCTCGTAAAAGACCTCGGCGGCCCCGACATGCCGGCAGTCGGATTTGCCATAGGCATGGAACGGCTGATTTCCATTCTGCGGGACGGAGCGGAAAAACAATCCCCTGCCGTCTACTGCATATTTATGGGAAAAGCCGCACATCTCAAAGGAACCGGTATAATCAATTCCTTGAGGGAAGCGGGCATAATGACGGAAACCGACTACGAAGAACGCGGGCTGAAAAACCATCTCAAGGAAGCGGACAGGGCAAAAACACAGTGGTGCGTCATACTGGGCGAACAGGAACTTGCAAAAAACGAAATTATCGTAAAAAATATGGTGACGGGAACACAGGAGAACGTCCCGCTGGACGACTGTGCGAAAAAACTGGAGGAAATGATAAATGCTGAGAAGCCATAACTGCGGAGAACTCACTGGCAGGAACCTCGGAGAAGAAGTAAAACTTTGCGGGTGGGTGCATTCCATAAGGGACCACGGCGGAGTAACGTTTTTTGACGTACGGGACAGGTACGGCATAACGCAGGTTGTATGCTCCCCCGAAGATGCCGATGAAAATCTTTTGGGTGAAATAAAACTGCTGAGGAATGAATGGGTCGTCGCAGTAGAGGGCACCGTAATTCGAAGGCCTGCGGAAACGGCAAATTTGAAGATACCTACGGGCGAAATAGAGATACAGGTTAAAAAGATAAGCACCCTGAACAAATCCCTGCCTCTGCCTTTTGAAATAGCGGAGGCGGATAAAACCAACGAGATGATGAAACTCAAGTACAGGTACCTCGATATCCGCAGTTCAAGACTGAACCGCAACCTGTGCAAAAGGGCGCTTTTCTGCCATAAGGTCAGGGAATTCCTGACTTCGGAAAATTTTATCGACGTGGAAACGCCGGTACTGACAAAGAGCACGCCGGAAGGAGCCAGAGACTTCATAGTTCCCTCAAGGATGAACCCAGGCAGTTTTTACGCACTGCCGCAGTCCCCGCAACTGTTTAAACAGCTTCTTATGGTAGGCGGGATTGACAGATATTTTCAGATTGCAAAGTGCTTCCGCGATGAAGACCTGCGCGCCGACAGACAGCCGGAATTTACGCAGGTGGATATGGAAATGTCTTTTGTCGAAGAAGAAGACGTCATCGCCATTACCGAGAAGATGCTGAAATATGCAATCAGGGAAACCTTCGGCATGGAAATTGAAATACCTTTTCCCAGAATGCATTACGATACGGCCGTATCCAGATACGGATGCGATACCCCCGACCTGCGATATCCTATAGAATACAGGGACATTTCTTCGGTATTTGCAAAGACCGACATAAAAATACTGAAGAGCATACTCGAAAAAGGCGGGATAATCAAGGGGTTTTCCATTAATGAAGGCGACAAGATATCTTTGAAAGACATAGAGAACATTGACAGGATGGTAAGAGAAGCCGGCGGCGGCGGACTTGGATGGGCGAGATTTAAAGGCAGTGACGTGCAAAGTCCGTTTAAAAAATTCATAACGCCGGAGATTGCCTCGGAATTGAAAACTGAAAACGCATCGGAAAACTCCATAATCTTCTTTCTTGGAGGAAAACCGAAACAGGTAAACGAAAATCTCAATGCGATAAAAAAGTTTGTAACGGGAAAAACCTTCAATCCCGAACCCGGATTGTTAAAATTCACATGGGTAACGGATTTCCCGCTATTCGAGTATAACGAAGAGGAAAAACGCCTGCAGGCAGTGCACCATCCGTTTACATCCCCGAAAGAGGAAGATATCCCAAAATTTAAATCCGACCCCGCCGGGATGAAGTCGAGGGCGTACGACGTCGTTTTAAACGGCACAGAAATCGGCGGAGGGAGTATAAGAATCAACCGCAGAGAAATCCAGGAAGAGGTTTTTAAAACAATAGGGGTAAGCAGAGAAGTATCGCTCGAAAGGTTCGGTTTTCTTCTTGACGCGCTCGAATATGGGGCGCCGCCGCACGGCGGGATTGCTTTCGGACTGGACAGGCTTATAATGCTGCTGACCGGAGAAGACAGCATCAGGGAAACCATCGCATTTCCGAAAACGCAGAAAGGAACCTGTCCTCTGACGGATGCGCCGGGCAAAGTAGAAGAAATGCTGCTGAAAGAAAACAGGATAAAAATTGACATTCACAAACCTGAATGATATTATAGAAACTGCATTTCATAGTCTCTAAAACGCTTTAAAACGGGAGAATGAAAATGAAAAGAGAACTCTACGGGATATTGCTGGCGGCAATTCTCATGTCCGGTTGTGCGACAATGCAAAAACAGAAGGAACCCGAGAAAAGCGAACTGGAAATCATTGAAATAAAGATGAAGCAACTGCTATCTATGTCTGAAACCAGCCTTGAAGTCAGCAGGAAGGCAGAGGAACTCGCACAGGAATCTCTTGAAACCAGCAGGAAAGCCGAAGTTACGGGTCAAAAAGCCCTCGATGCATCCAACAAAGCAACGGAAGCGGCAAACGAAGCCCGGAAATACACTGAGGAAGAAGTAGCAAAAGCCATAGCGGCAACCAACGAAGCAAAGAAATATGCAGAGGCCGAATCTCAGAAAGCGATAGATGCTTCAAACAGAGCGTCCAAAACAGCAATGGACCACGCGGACAGGTCTGCCGAAAGGTCCGTTACCGCAGCCAACGAAGCCATAAAAGCAGCAAACGCCTCAAGTGAAAAATCCATAGCCGTAGCCAATCAGACTATAGCGGAGGTCAACCGTTTAAGGGCTACGACAAAAATGCAGCAGGACTACGACCCCATCCTGAAAGAAGAGCCGCTGACGTCGGTTCCCTTGGAAACCTCCGGAGCAAGACCTTATACAATAAAACGCGGCGACACCCTCAGCGCCATAGCATCCGCACATTACAAGGACGCGGGGAAATGGAAAAAGATATACGATGCCAACAAAGATGCTATAAAAGACCCCGATGTCCTTATTCCCGGAACGAGAATAATCATACCTTAAAATGTTCCAGATTAAAGAATTCATCCTCACCAATGAAGACGCCCAGATAATATCCGGCAGCAGAGATGCCAATATCGAGTACATGGAGCAACTGCTGAACGTACAGATTTTCACAAGAGGCAACGTCCTGAAGATAAAAGGCGACGACGCTTCCGTAAACAGGGCTGTCGGACTGCTTGCCAGAATAAAAGATTATGTAAAAATCAAAAGGAGTTTGCAGAAAAGCGAAATCCTGAAACTGGCGGAAGAAAACGCTTCGTTGCCCAAAACAAATTCTCTGAATCAAGATACGATACTGGTTGACTCAAAGAAAAAAACCATACATCCCAAAAGTTCCAACCAGAAAAAATATCTTGACGCAATCAGAAATTACGACCTCGTAATGGGCATCGGACCGGCGGGAACCGGCAAGACTTATCTGGCGGTCGCCTGCGGCATCGAGATGGTGAAGCAGGGCAGGTTTCAGAAGATAGTTTTGACAAGGCCCGCACTCGAAGCGGGAGAAAAACTCGGATTTCTGCCGGGCGACCTTGAGGAAAAAATCAAGCCGTACCTGCAACCTATTTACGACTCGCTGTACGACATAATGCGCTACGACGAGATAAAGAAATGGACCGACCGCAAAATCCTCGAGGTTATTCCGCTGGCGTACATGCGGGGAAGAACGCTGAGCAGTGCTTTCATAATACTGGACGAAGCGCAGAACACCACCTTTGAACAAATGAAAATGTTTCTGACCCGGCTGGGGCCGGACTCAAAAGCCGTCGTCACCGGCGATATAACCCAGATAGATATTCCTCTCTCGTCTTATACATCAGGACTGGTTGAAATACAAAACATCCTGCACAGGGTAAGCGGAATAAAATTTGTATATTTTTCAAACAAGGACGTTGTCAGGCACTCTCTGGTTAAGAAAATAATAAACGCCTATGAAAGACACGCTCGCAAAAAAGAGTCCGGAATTTCTGGTAGAAAACCTTCAGAGGAAAACAAGGGTCAGCGCTGACAGAATAAAAAAACGGCTTGAAAGTCGTTCAGGGCTGTTTGAATCCCCCCCTTCCAAAATAGGAGTGGTACTCGTAAGCAGAAGCAGGATAAAAAAACTCAACAAGCAGTTTCTGAAAAAAAAAACGGACACGGATGTGCTGAGTTTCAGAATTTCGGAAGACTGCGGGGAGATAGTCATTTCGGCTGAAACGGCTGCCGAAAATGCCGGCACGTACGGATTAACTGTCGAAAATGAAATATTGTACCTGATTGTGCACGGTTATCTTCATCTCAAGAATTACAGGGACTACACCGAGTTCGAAAGGAACAAAATGTTCCGAAAACAGGACGCGCTGTTTGCAAAACTTCTGAAAGCGTCCAAAGGCGCTTGAACGTGACTATGGAAAAAAACGACCGGAAGCAGGACATTGTGGCAAGTTTTAACTCCGCACTGGCAGGACTTCTCTGCGTTCTGAAAAAAGAACGGAATTTCAAAATACACACGGCCGCCGCGTTCATGGTCATACTCCTGGGACTGTTTCTGAAACTTCCGCTTCCTGAATTCATTCTTTTGCTGATAGTTATCTCCATAGTTATGACGGCGGAACTGATGAACACGGCGGTAGAAATAATAATAGACGTTTTCATCGAGGAATACCACTTCGAGGCCAAGAAAGCCAAGGATATCTCGGCCGCGGCGGTACTGCTGGCCGCGATTCTCTCGGTAATAACGGGCTACCTCATAATAGTAAAACACTTCCCTGCAGGCTGGCGGAATATGTTCGACAACATTGCATCTTCCCCATGGTATATGAGTTTTGCGGCGCTCACTCTGGTAGTTTCGCTTTCCATGTTCATGAAGTTCGTAATAGAGAAGAAATATTCGATTGCCGGAGGCATGCCCAGCATTCACAGTGTAATAGCATTCAGCATATGGACCGCTATATCGATTTTCACGTTCAGTGAATTCCCCGTTATTTCCTTCCTCGTATTAATCCTGGCATTCTGGGTTGCGCAAAGCCGGGTACTCCGGGGCATTCACAAACCCGAAGAGGTAATTATAGGAGGCATCATAGGAATCTTTCTCACTACGCTGTTTTTTCAATTACTGTGGAGGTGGTAAATGAACACCCTGAGAAAACATTTTATCTCGGGACTGATATTTATAATTCCTTTTTCCCTTTCGCTTTGGATACTTTTCAAAACAATCAGTTTCCTTGAAAACATCCTCGGCGACTTTTTCAAGAAATTTGCGCCCGGCCTTTATACGCCGGGAATCGGCTTTCTTTCCCTGATTCTCATCATCCTTATCCTTGGTTTCCTGGCGGACAACTTCCTGGGGAAGAAACTACTTGACGTATTTGAAAAACTGTTCCAGAAAATGCCCATAATCAACAGGATATACGTGTTCATAAAAAACGTAAGCCAGAGTCTGCTGCACGGCACAACAACCGCTTTCAGGGAATCGGTAAAGATAGAATTTTTTGGAGGGACTTATACAATCGGTTTTATTACGGGAGAATCGCGGTTGAACAACAAAAGAGGATTTGTAAGCGTATTCGTTCCCACAGTTCCCAATATCAGCACGGGTTTTTACCTCCTGGTACCCGAAGACAAAATCGAAAAACTGAACCTTTCGGTGGAAGAAACCCTGAAACTGGTCATTTCAATGGGAATGCTCGAACCTAAAAATGGCACCCCTGAAAACAGAAGCGATAATACTTAAAAAGAATAACTTCAGAGAAACAAGCGTTATTCTCTCCGTCTACACAGAACATCTGGGCAAGATTAAGGGACTGCTCAAGGGAGTGCGCACGAATAAAAGCAGGATTCCACCCCTGGCATTTACCCCGGGAGCGCACATATTCGCCCTTTTTTACATCAAGCGGTTTTCCGAACTGAACCTGGTAAGCAGTCCGTCGTTGCTGGCATATTATGACATAAGGAAAAAAGAAAACCTGAAGGCGTGGCACCTGGCTCTGAACCTTGTCAACCTGTTCACGCCGGAAAAAGAAAAAGATGCGCGGATTTTCGACCTCTTGAAAGAAACCGGCAAAATGCTCACCTCAGTAAAAACTCCTGAAATACTTTTCGTGATGTTTAAACTTAAACTCATAAAAATACTCGGTTACGGAATAGAACTTTCGAAATGCATCGTGTGCGGCAGTGAGGAAAAAACGCATATTTTCAGCGGTAAACTTGGCGGAATCGTATGCAGGCAATGCAGGAACAAGGACGCTTATGCGGTAAACATTCCGGACAGGGTTCTCAAGGTCATGCGGCAGATGGAAAGAATGGATTTTGAAAAATCTGTTATAATAAAGAGCGTTCCGCAGGAAATATTGAATAAGATTAACTTTTATGGAAACATAACGCTGAATTATCATGCGGGAATCGATAAAATATGGTGGGCAAATGAGAAAAATCTCCTGTCAGAAAATTATTGAAGCGGTCTCCGGACTGGTCATGGAAACTGCATGGCACCTGCCGGAAGAGGTGAAAAAGCATATAAAGAAAAACTACGCCCGCGAAAGTGGACTCGGGAAGAAATACCTCGGCATAATCCTTGAAAACCTCAAGGCGGCGGAAAAGGAAAAATTGCCGTTATGCCAGGACACCGGACTTGCGGTCTTTTTCATCGAGGCGGGAACCGACGTGCTGATTGATACGGGAAGGTACGGCGGCATCGAGGATATTGTCAACGAAGGATTGAAACAGGCAAGCATGAAAGGTTTTCTGCGAAAATCCGTCGTATCGCCGGTTGACAGGAAAAATACCGGAACAAACGCGCCCGGCGTGGTGCACATTCTTCCGGGCAAAAAAAACGAATTCAGGATACGGTTTCTGGCTAAGGGATTCGGCTCGGAAAACACGTCAAGACTTGCAATGCTGAACCCTTCTTCAGGAAAAGACGGTATTGAAAAATTCATACTGGAAACTGTCGGACAGGCAGGTTCTCTGCCCTGCCCTCCGGTTTTTGTGGGAGTAGGCATAGGCGGCTCGTTTGAAAAAGCGGCGGTTCTCTCAAAACTGGCGCTGTGTAAAACAGGAGAGAAATCGGCAAACAGAAAATGGGAAACGGAAATTATAAAAAAACTGAACTCCCTTAAAATAGGGCCCGGAGGTTTTGGCGGCAGGACAACCGCTCTCGACGTGCGCATGGAAACTTTTCCCACGCACATCGCTGGACTTCCCGTCGCGGTAAATATATCCTGCTGGGCACACAGGTGCGGTACAATCACTCTATGAAAAACAAAATAATATTTCCGCTTGCCGTCGGCAAAAAACTCGACAAACTTAAGGCAGGCGACGAGGTTGAAATCTACGGCACAATATACGTGGCGCGGGACGCCGCACACAAAAAAATGATTGCGGCTTTTGCAGAAAAATCCCCCTTGCCCTTCCCTGTTAAAGGAAGCCTTGTCTATTACATGGGGCCAAGTCCAGCGCCGCCGGGCAAAATAATCGGCTCGTGCGGGCCCACAACCAGTTCGCGAATGGACAAAAACACGATACCTCTCCTTCGAGCAGGAATGAAGGCAACCATGGGAAAGGGAAGCAGGAGCGTGGAGATAGAACAGGCATGCAAAAAATACAGAGCCGTTTACCTGCTGACATACGGAGGATGCGGAGCATATCTCAACAGATTTGTAAAAAAGGCAAGGTGCTTTGCCTACTCTGAACTTGGACCCGAAGCTGTTTACAAACTCGAGGTCGAAGGGTTTCCGGCGATAGTGGGTATTGATACAAAAGGCAAAAACATATATAATAAAGGGACCGGCTTGACTTCACACCCCCTCATCCATCCCTCTCCCCTTGGGGGAGAGGACTAAGGTGAGGGGCTGGTATTTTATAAAAGCGCGCCCATAGTTCAATGGATAGAACGCCAGGTTGCGGACCTGGAAGTTGCCTGTTCGACCCGGGCTGGGCGCATTTGCCGTCTGGCAAAAAACTATATCAAATTTCGATTTTCGATTGTTCTGTAAATATTCTTGCGGAATATTTACCCGGGGCGTGGCTCAGCCTGGTTTAGAGCGCTTGGTTCGGGACCAAGAGGTCGGCGGTTCGAATCCGCCCGCCCCGATTGGCAATCTTCTCTGGAGGCGGGTTCGAACATGGTTCGAGCCGAGGCGCGTCTTTTCCCGAATCATACGCCCGGAACCGCTGGCGCCGAGACCGTGCGAAGCACAATCCGCCCGCCCCGATTGGCAATCTTCTCTGGAGGCGGGTTCGAACATGGTTCGAGCCGAGGCGCGTCTTTTCCTTCCTCCTTTATAAATCACAGATTCATTACTTACTGCCAGTATTGACTAAATAACACTTTTAGTGTATAACAATGGTAGAGGTGAGTGGTAATGACAAAAATAAATATCAGTCTGCCGGATGAGTTTTTAGATGAACTGGATGCATTGAAAAATGAAGAAAATATAAGCAGAAGTGAGTTATTGAGGAAGTCTGTTAGGACGTATAAGGATATGATGGAAAAACAGAAAGAAGAAAAGTTACGAAGAGAAAAGATAATGGAAGCCGTCCGAACCCAGGATTACTTAAGGACAAAAAGCGGCAAATGGGACGGGGTGAAAGAAGTACGCAAATGGAGAGAAAAGAACAAATGACAAAAACATATGTGCTGGATACGTCCGTTGTTGTGAAATGGTTCTCATCAGTTAATGAAAAAGACACCGAAAAATCACTGCAAATCAGACAGGCGCATACGAAAAATTCAGTCATACTTACTGTGCCAGACCTACTTTACTACGAACTGGCAAACGCTTTACGCTATAATCCCGCTTTCACATCAATAGATGTGGATATGGCTATCGAGAGTATCTTCAAGATTGGCATTGAGACAAGGCAGGTCAATCCCGCACTAATCAGGCACGCTATAGAACTGGCATATAAGATGGGCATAACCGTTTACGATGCCTGTTTTCTTGCCCTTGCTCAGGAACTGGACGCCGTTTTGATCACCGCTGACTATTCCTTCTGCAAAAAGGCTGGAACTATCCAATTTCTGCAAAAACTGTCCGACATCAATTTATAGTCACGCTTATCCCCAATAGTTGAAAATAAGTTTTCCGTTTGAGTCAATATTATCTTCTACATGATGCATTTCTGTTTTTTCATCGTCAAAATAGAGTTCAACGGCTTCCTTTAGATTTCTCTTTGCTTCATCAATCGTTTTTCCAAACGAGGAAACATCGATATTTAAGCATTGGGCGACATAATGCTTTCCTTCTTTCCATACAACCAGGGTTATCTCTTTCATTCTCTTCCTCCGATTGATTTAATTCTACCACATTTTATATGACTGGGAAACCTTTCGATGAAGTGTTGATTTTAATAGGGGGTTGCCTGGTCTGAGTTAACTTTCTCTCAGAATCAACCGGCCGGAGCGGATGCCGGTGAATCTGCCTTTTTCAACAGCCACACTTCCGTTGACGAGAACGTATTCAATACCCCTTGACCTGCGGCTGGGATTTTCAAAGGTCGCCATGTCATTTACAGTGTTCGCATTGAAAATGACCATGTCGGCGGCATTGCCTTCCTTGATTTCCCCGCGCCCCTTAAGTTTCAGTTTCTCAACAGGCCCCCTGCTGAATTTATAGACTGCCTCGTCAAGGGTAAGGACTTTTTCTTCCCTGACGTATTTTCCCAGAATTCTTGTGAAGGTTCCCCACAGTCGCGGATGCGGACGTCTGCCCGGAAGTCCGTCGGTGCCGACAAATCCTATCTTCTGCTTCATTATTTTTCTGACGGATTCCTCGCACATTGAAAGAACAATCATGGTAACATTACCTTTTTCCTCGACGAGAAGGTCAAAAATCGATTCTATAGGGTCGCTGCCGGTCATCTCCGATATACGTACAAGATTTTTTCCTTCGTACATCCTGTTCTTCCTGCTCTTCACCTGGCTTATTATTATCCTCTCCGGTCCGTAGAAAAGCCAGTTCTGCCATTTCTCTCCGCCTGGGTTTTCAATGGATTCGCGCGCGCTCCTCCTTTCAGCTTTATCCGTCAATCTTGCAAGAAGTTTTTCTTGTCCTCCTTCATGCATCCACGGCGGAAGAAGTGCGGTCGCCGTCGTGCAGGATGCCGTATAGGGATACTGGTCATAGGTCACGTCTATACCTTTTTCCCTTGCCTCGCAGAGCATCCTTAAAGCCCTGTCAGTTTTATTCCAATTAGAATGCCCTGTTGCCTTGAAATGAGCTACGTGAACTGGAACGCCCGCTTTTTCCCCCACCGACAGCAGCTCTTTCAATGCAGGAAACAGCGTTTCCCCTTCACCCCTGATATGGGAAGTATAGAGACCGCCGAAGTCTGC
>CAYPTS010000007.1:0-45112 GCA_964413825.1 uncultured bacterium | reverse complement strand
CCAGAATAACGTCGCATATGCCGAGTTCCAGAAGCCCTGCCGCATAGGGAATAACTCTCGCATCGTACTGATAGTCGGGATGCACCATGACAATGTAATCGGCTCCCGACTCCAGGGCGAGCTTATAGCAGGTTTTCTGATTCCCCCCGTACCCCTTATTCTTTTCATGGTTGTACACCTTCAACCCGAGCCTCTTCGCGGTTTTGACCGTGCCGTCCCTGCTGTTGTCGTCAACAAGGATTATTTCGTCAACAACCCCCGCCGGTATCTCGCCGACTGTTTTTTCAAGCGTCTTTTCCGCGTTGTAAGCTGGCATCACCACCACTACCTTTTTTTTCACCCTTTCCTCCAAATAACAACTAAACTTTTATGCTTTTCCAAAAGCGATAATATCTTCTTAAAAAAAACTGTTTTTTGGAAAGAATCAAAATCCTTAATTTGCATCATGTTGAATAACGCAAAATTATTATACGGCGGTAAATTTCTCACAGAAATTCGGTCAAAATGGAAAATCTGGGCGGGAACGTGCAGAAGACTCCGGCTCTTTCCGGTAAACGACAGAAGATTTGCCAGCAGAAACAGAGACGGCGGATGATACGGAGTCTTTATTGCCAGATACCCGCCGGGCTTCAGCAATCGTGTGCATGATTTCAGATAAGATACGGGGTCCCCAAGATGGGCGATAACGTCAAACATGGTGATAAGGTCAAAGGAATTTTCAGGCAGGTTTAGTTCAGTCAGGGAGCAGGCGTAAACCTCCAACCCTTTTCCCCTGCAATAGTCCACCGCAAAAGAGGAAACGTCCTGCCCAAAAACCTCCCAGCCGCTTTCTTTCGCAACGTCCAGAAGAATACCTGCCCCGCAGCCGACATCAAGCATTTTTCCTTTCGTTCCGGCATACTGTTCAATCCCTGAAAACAGTTTTTCTATATATGCCTTCCTCTGAGGATAATATCCTATATACCATTTTCTGAAATAGTCCTCGTTATATATCGCCGAAGAATTTTTCGGAACAGGATGAAGAAAAACAATCCTGCATTTCCTGCATCTGTATAACCTGTGCTGCCGCTCTCGCCATATTACCGAACTTCCTCCTGCGCAGACAGGACATTTTATCATTTTAAAAACCTTTGTTTAAGCAGTGTCCGGATAGCTACAACACCGTCTTTCCAGCGTATTTTCTTGCCTTCCTTTATTTTTCTCGGCTTGTAACTTATCGGCACCTCGTAAATCCTGTATCCTTTTTTTGCGACTTTTGCGGTTACCTCGGGACAGAATTCAAATCCCGTACAGTCAAGTTTTACAGATTTCAGGACATCCGTTTTGAACATCTTATAGCAGGTCGGCTCATCGGTAATGTTTATTCCGTAAAGCGCATTGGCAAGCAGTGACAGGAACCGTCCGCCGTAATAAAACGAAAGGGACGATTTTTCACCTTTGCCCAGTATCCTTGAACCGTAAACCACGGAAGCATTTTTTTCTTCCATTAGCTTCAGCATCTTAAGCCAGTCCATGGGGTCGTATTCAAGGTCCGCATCCTGTATGACAACCGCGCCGCCGGTTATATGTTTAAGCCCTTCCCTTATCGCCGCACCTTTTCCTTCGTTTTTTTCTTTCAGAATGATTTTGATATCACCCCCACCCTGACCCGACCCCCTCATCCTGACCTTCTCCCCAGTGGGGAGAAGGGAAAGGAGAGGGAAAGATGAGGGAAAAGGCAGTTCTTTCAATATCTCCTTTGTGCCATCGGTACTACCGTCGTCGACAACTATTATTTCCTTCTCGACAGGCACGTCCCGTACCCTGTTCAGAATTTCAAAAATGGTGGATTTCTCGTTATAAACCGGTATTATCACCGACAGTTTCATACTCTTGTCATCTCCTTAAAATTATCTGCAATCCGGAAAAAACCGTAGACCGCAAACATTATATAAAACGGTTCGATAGGCACCCTATATCTTATGGAGGAAAGAAAAATCACATGGAAAACCGTGAAGAAAAGTATGAGCGAATGCATAAACTGCGCTTTCCTGTTCTTCATCGACAGCACAAATCCCAGCACGAAAAACGGCAGCATGACGCCGAAACTCATTACGCTGATTATGCGGTACAAAGACTTCGTGAATTCAGACGCATTCGGGACGACATTCCAGAACCTCTTAAACTTGTTTTTTAACAGCCCCATGAACCTGCCGGGATTTTTCCTTATGACCTCAATCGTTTTTTTGAAATACAGTTTATCCCTTTCCGTTTCTTCGGCTCTTTCTATTTCTTCGGAGAAATACCGGCACGGGCCTCCTTCCGAATAAGGATTGTTGCCTTCCCAGAATACCCGCCCGCCCATGGTTGTGCCGGGTATGAACCTGCCGAAGACCGCATGATTTCTTATAACCCACGGGCTTATCGCCGCGATAAAGAATACCGTTATTAACAATATTTTTTTCAACCTTATCCCGAAGCGTTCCTTTTCCGCAAGTATATGGATAATTGAGACGGGAAGATACATCTGCATTACAGGCCTGCACAAGCCGGCAAGTCCCAGCAAAACGCCTGCCTTGACAGACGAGGCATTACTGCCGGATAAAACAATAAAGAAATAAATAGTGACCACCGTCAGAAAGATAAAAAGGGTTTCCGTAAGAATAAATCCGTTGTAAAAGATAAAAAACGGGTATACGGATGCCGCAATTCCCGACCACAGCCCAGTTTTCTCAGAAAAGGCTGCTTTAGCGGCAAGATATACAAAACACACCGTAAAAGATGATATGATGCACTGGACGATACGGATTGCCGGAAGATTGAATTTGAAAAAATGCAGCGCGCTTAACAACAGAGGATACAGCGGCGGACGGAATCCCTTAATCCCCTCGCCTGCGATAAGCCCCCTGCCGGCAAGAAAATTCTCCGCCATCCTGAAATATTCAAACTCATCGTCAAAATAAAAACGGTTTTCCAGCGCCAGAACAAAAGCAATCCTTAACAGGAGACTCCCGAAAAACAATATTAAAAGTATTTTTCTGTCAGATAATCTTTCCATGTTTTTATCCTGAATGCCGTAAAACCGTTGTGGCCGTACACGCCCGTCCTGGAAAGCGTATAAGAACTCTTTTTGACGCTTTTCTTTGCACCTGGAGTAACAAACGCCCCCTTATATCCTGCCCTTTGAACCGCTTCAATTACGCCTTCGCTGAAATCGCCGTAAGGATAGCAGAAATAATCGACCTCTCTGCCGGTCTTATCTTCTATGATTTTCTTTGATTCCTCGACTTCGGTCCGCAGGTTCTCCGCAGAGATTCGCGGCAGGTGTGGATGCGAAAGGGAATGGGAACCGAAAAAAACTCCGCCGGCCGACATCTCCCTTGCCTCTTCCCAATTTAACATCCTGTCTTTTTCTTTATCCCTGTACCGTTGGAAAACATTCTCCGTTCCCATGTAATTCACGGTTAAAAATATGAGCGGGGCAATGCCGTATTTCTTCATAACCGGCAGGGCATACAGGAGATTGTCAGCATATCCGTCGTCAAATGTAATTAAAAACAGTGGATAGTGAATAGTGGATAGTGAATAGTTTGAAATATATTCGTCGGGCGCGGCCGGTTTGAATTTTCTTTTCAGCAGGTATTGAATCTGCCTCTCAAAATTCTCCGGCGAGACAGTAAGCGCATCGTCCTTGTACCAGGGATTTACCCTGTGGTATGCCATTATCATTTAATTAATAGGCAGGATTTTAAAAATGACTCCCCAGAAAATTGCCCATGAAAAACTTGCAAGAGTGCCGACCAGAAAATACTCGCTTTCCTCCCTGTCAGAAAATCTTATTATGGATTTGCCGACAAAGAGTAATCCTACAGGTTCATAAATATTTATTATTATACACGTAAGAATTATGAACCGCTCAAAATAACCGATAAATTTTCCCGCCTTTAACATGCCCCGATTATCATTCTTAGGCAACCCCAAAGATTTGCAGGTTTTCCCTATTATAAAACCTCCGCATATCACCGTAAAAAAATAAATTAAACCCAGTATTAGAATTTTCATTTTTACTGGTCAGCCATTTTCGGCTGACATAGCGCTGGTCAGCCATTTTCGGCTGACAAAACCCTGTTTAGCACTTCTTCAGACTTGAGAACAAGGTCGTATTTAGACCTTTTCAAACTCTTTCCCATACTCTGTTTGGTAACACCCTCTTTTTTGGCAACTTTTTCAATTGAACCGAGTTTTTTGTAGAGAAAAAACCTTCTGTAATTTAAGTCTGTCCAATCTTCTTTGTTTTTCTCAACCCACAAAAGAACGATGTCCAGTGCGGATTCAAGAGATTTGTTACGCAAAATGATTTTAAACATTCTGTTTTCTTTTTCTGCTTCCTGCAATGCCTGTCTTGATTTCAAAAAACATTCACCGTCCATGCGGGATGTCGTTTTTTCAAACGCGGTGGAAACTTTTCCTTCTCCCACTCCGAATCTCATCTTCTCCGGATATATTTCTTGTTCGAAATAATCCACTATGTCAAAAACAGGACTTTTTGCTTTTAGCAAACCCTGTATCTCGTCTCCGATTGTAATTGAAAATCCGATGGATATAAACTGTCCGAATTTTTTGTTTGCTTCCTCGCAAATCAAAAACAACTTATCCTGAAAACTGCTTCTTCTTCTTATCTGCCTTGACTCAATAATATCGCCTGTAACCGCAAAAAAGATGTCTTTTTTTATCATTGTCTTCATTTTACTCTACTTTTGACCGAAATCCAATTTTTTGAACCTGTAGCGCGCAATCAGAAATATCATTTTCATTCCGAGAAAAAACGCCTTCTTCATACTTCCGGTGACTGAAGACTTTCCCACGCGCGGTTTGTAATTGACAGGTATCTCAATGAATCTTGTGCCGCTCTTTATGACAACAAGAGTAAGCTCCGGCCCGAAATGCTGGGTGCCTATGCTGAAATGCGGCTTGATTTTCTCGTAAACAGACCTTTTAATAAGCCTCATCGTACAGCCCACGTCGGTCAGGGTAGTGGTATTGTATAGAAATTCCATCATCTTGCCGACCGCCCAGTTTCCCCACTTGAGGAAAAAATTCATGTTGGCGCCTTCCCATATCAATTCCTTTGTCGTCCTTGTTCCCAGGACGTAATCAAAATCATCGCCGTATGCGAGAAGTTTGACAACGTCCTTTCCGGAAAACGTACCGTCCGGCTCGGAGATGATAAGATAATCTCCCGCCGCCTCTTCCAAACCTTTCCATATTGCATAGCCATAGCCCTGTCTTTCTTCGTATACCAGCCGCGCCGCGGTTTTCCTTACCTCCTCATCTGTGCCCGGAGCGGCGTTATTGTTCACCACGACTATTTCATCCACGAACCCCGAGGCAAAGAAATCCTCAATCGCCTCCTTCATCGACTCCTTCTCGTTATACGTCGGGAACACCACGCTCACCTTTTTATTTTTCCACATATTTCCCCTCAAAAAAATACAGGAACAATTATTTTTTCAACTTCCAGATTATTATTGTAGGGTTGAAATAACAATAGTCAGACGGAAGCCTTTTATGCTTCGTTTTAAACTCAATTCCTAAAAATGCAGGAACTCGCTTAAAAGTTTGTAATTCATAGTAGTCTCTTAAATAACCTTTCATAGTTTCGTAATCTGAAAAGCGCCAGTCGAAACTGCTTGTAACAAAATATTCAGGAATGTTTCCATCAAACTTTTCAATATCTTCCATCACGCTCGTCCTGAATTTCGCGAAAGAAAAAGGAGGCGTTCTGAAAGCAACAGGGGCTTCATTCAAACCTATTGAAGCTCCCTGCGGCAGATTTTCATTTATCCATTCTCCTGCAATAAAGCGCACATCATTGCCTCTAAACAACTGCACATGAGAAATTGTATATAATGCCGTATAAAAAACACACAAAACGCTTATTACTATAACAACCGGTGATGTTTTTTTGACCCTTGCCATTTTTACAATTCCGTTTCCGGCAATAAGAACCGCGAACGGAAGAAAAAAGACGAAACGCAGAAGGTAATTCGGAGCCGATGTTCCCAAGAATAGAAATCCCGCTAAACACGGAAACAAGATAATCCATTCCTCCTTTTTAATCCGGTACAGTGAAACACAGACGCACAACAAGAAAAGCACCCACAAAAACGTTCCCATATGCATTTTTAAAACAACCGTCAAATAATACAGATAATTTTGCAGTGACGGTTCTGCCCTTGCATCCATCCTGGTATATTGAAAATCCACAATAACTTCTTGCAGGGAAGCAAGAAAATAGGGATTGACAATCAAAAAAACGCAGGCTGCCAGCAAAAAACCGAATAAAGTCGTTTTAATATATTGCTTCACTGAAATAGCAGAGTTAACGCTCTGCCGTTTCAGAAAAACTGTTAATGGAATCATCAAAGACATTACTACTCCATAGGGCAATAAGATACTCGCAATTAAGCCTGTAAAAATACAGGCAAGCACAAAATTCTTTCTTTCGTTTTGAACATCCTGCAACGCTTTCAAAAAAAAGAATACTGCCATTAAAACCCAAAAAATCATAAACACATGCGGACGGGCAAAATGATTCCAGATAACAATGCCCGGAGCAAACACAAACAGCAGCGAGGATATAAACCCGTGCCACTGCCCCTGCAACCTGCGGCCAATCAGAAACACAAGAAAAAAGGACCCTACTGCCAATAATCCATTTAGAAATCTTAACGCAATAAATATTTTCCCCATTTCTCCCGGGTTTAAAATATAATACCCCGTATCTTTTTTTATGTTCAAAATTTTTGCTGTTTTCAGTATTGCAAGGTATAATCCGCTGGAATAAACATAAAAACCTCCGTAAGAAAAGCAATGCGGGTTGAAATTAAGTTTTTTGGGGTCCATTCGCTCCAATATAACCAGAACGCCTTCATCGGGCGCTAACGTACGCAGCAGATAACTTCTCATTCCGTTGACAACATCTCTTTCCATATGGATTTCTTTATTGTTATAGGAATACTGTATCTTTTTTGTTGTTTCATAATCCGGAGAGTATTGCGCCCATGCTGTCGTAACCATGCTTCGTATCATCTGCCTTTCTTCCACGAGCGTTGTAAGATTATTTTTCACATTATCTTCGTTTTCGAAAACGACGTCCCTTATTCTTTCTCCGGGCACAATAAAATCCAGGCCGGTCGTATTTAACAGCAGGCAGAGCAAAGCGCCTATTATAAGATATCCACAAATAAATTTAGACCCTGTGATTTTCATTGCACACCTCTTTTCCCAATATTAAACCATTTATTCATAGCAACAAAAGCCAGTATTATTATAAAAGGCATCAGCGGTTCGCGGTATCTTATTATTGTCTTGAAAAACAGTATTACGGGCACCGACCAGAAAACAATTAACAGATAAAACAGGAAAAAATCACGCCATCTCTTCAGAGAAAAGAAAAAACCGATGCCCGCCAGAAAAAAAATCGGAATATTTGTAAGGAGGGCGATTTTCACATGATAAGATTTATAACTCTCTCCGGGGCCGGAGAATGTATGGGGCGCCAGCCTCCAGAATCTTGCAAATCTTCCCCAAACAAGACTCCGGTACGTTGCAGAATTCCCCTTTATGAATCTTAACGCCGCACGGTAAAAATACCGGTCTATTTGGATTTCAGACAAACCCTTAATCTCATTGATTATCGGTTCATCATGTTTCCCCGAAGGGTCCCAGTAACCCGAGGGCTGGTATATGGACTTTTCATTGTTTGCAATATAACAGACAATTCCTCCTTCCGTGGATGTAAGAACAAATGTCTCGTGCACCTTATAGTTTCTCATTACCCATGGAGCGATAACCAGTAAAACACCTGAAGAGTAAACGAGGAACCTGCGACACAAATACTTTCTGTTCCGCAAAAGCATCCACAAAAACACAGAAGGAACCAACACAAAAAAAGCCGAACGGGTCAGCACTCCAAGCCCTGTAGATACGCCGGCGGCAAGAAAAAGAAGCAGGATTTTCTTGTTCTCGGAGATAAACAGCAGAAGAACCGTCAGCAAAAGAAAAAATATCTCATTGGTCACCGGAGCAAGATATCCCGTCCAGAATATTGACGGCGGATAAACGGCATAAAACAAGGCGCACCATAAACCGGCTCTTTTGTTCTTGAAAAATGCTGATGCGAGAAAGAAAATCAGAACGCAATTCAACGCGCTCAAAACTGCAATGCCGATTTTAGCGTAAAGATAACTGTGCCCGAACAACCGGTATATGCCTGCAAGAAAAAGAGGGAACCCCGGGGGGCGCCATGAATAAAACGGTTCTCCTCCCGCAAAATAAGGATTTCCAACCAGATAGCCCTGCCCCGTTGCAATCTTCAGTCCCAGTTCATCCCACCAGTCCCTCCATACATCAACGGTATTATCCAGTGTCAGGATAAAACCAATGCGGATAAGCAACGCAAACAGGAATATAAAAATCAGTTTCTTTGTTACGCTTTTCTTTTCCATATTAAAATCACCGGGTTGGGATGGCACCAGTCATGAGGTATAACCTCTTGATGCCTGAATTTAATCCCCATTATTGACGGAACTTTTTCAAACTTTTCAATTACTTCATAATCCGAGAGGAGTTCTTTCACTGCCGGCAGGCCCCGACCCCTCAGCCACTGGTACTCGCTTACTATAAAATACTCCGGCGCCTCTCCGGCAATAACATGCTCTTCACCAGAAATAACAAGTTTATAATCCAGAAATTTGAACGGCGGTGTGCGCCACGGCGAAGGCGCTTCCAGCAGTCCTACACTGCTTCCGGAATATATGTTTTCATTTATCCATTCGCCCGCAACCGTACGGATATTTTTTTCACCGAGCATTTTAACGTATGAAGCACTGTACAAAACCGTGTATGCAGCAACAACTGCCAGAAGGGGGATAACAACTCTTTTTAAACCTATACGGTTGAGAAAGAAACCCGCAGAAATTATAAAAAACGGATAAAGGAAAATGCTGTAATGCACCCATTCGGCAGTCGTAAAAGCGAAATAAAGAAAACCTGGCAAGATGAGAAGAAGAAAAAGCCAGTCAGCCCTTTTTGTTTTATATGCCACACTGCCAGCAAGCCCTGCAAATAAAACAATCCATAACATGGTCCCCAAACCGTATCTTAACGTATTGGACATGAAAATCCAAAGTGCATTAATCGATATATCCTTATGCCAATAGGCACGAAGATACATCATTTCCAGAACAAATTCACTCCACGATATCAGAACATACGGATTCGTCATAAAGAACACTGCCAGAAATATCAGAAAGGTCAGAAATAAATTCTTCAGTTTCCATATATATCCCTTGCCGGAAAACAAAATAAAAACAACAACAGCCCAGTATATGTAGCCGTAGGACAACAACGTGCCGAAAGACAGCCCCGCAAAAACCGAGGCAGTATACAGCCACTTGTCTTTTTCTGTCCTGTAAAATTTAACAACCGCCCATAATGACAGCAGAAACCACAACATACCGTAAGAAAAAGGCTTCAGGTAGTGCGACCACATAACCAGCCCCGGTGATACCCCATACAACAGCGCAAGAAAATAAGCGAGCATCCTATCGTAAAAGACTTCCCTGCATACCAGGAAAAAAACAAAAACTGAAAACAATGCGCCGAGCGCTCCGAAAATCCTTCCTGCAACAAACATCTTTCCCATCTCCGCAGGGTTAAGGAAATAAAAAGACATGTCGGGATTTAAAGTCAATACGTTAAATCTGGACAACCCGTATAAAAACAGCCCCATGGGGTAAAGGTATGCACCGCCATACTCGTAGAATTTCGGATCAAAATCAAACTTACCCGGATTCATTTTGCTAAAACTTGCAGGGACCGCCTGTTCATCGGCACCTGCTGAACGGGTAAGATAACTTCTGCAGGCATTAATCGCTTCCTTTGATATTTCAACACTGCCGTTAAGTTCCGCGACTTCCAGTTTATCCTGGCGGTAACCGGAAAGATAAGGCGCACCATAATAAATCTGCATGTCTCTTATCTCTTCATGGGCATCCAGCATTGCAGGGGTAAGTTTTTCCAGTAAATCTCCATCCCCGAATACTACAGAAGATATTTTTCCTTCGGGTACTCCCCAGTTAATTCCATAAAAATAAAGCGTTAAAAGAAAAAGAACCACCCCCTGAATGAAGACTTTTTTCATTGACATTTCTCAATCCTGTATTTAAAAAGACAAAAAATAGCTTTGACGCCGTCTTTCCAGTTTATTTTTTTTCCTATTTTTCTCGGATTGTAATTTACAGGCATTTCCTTTATCTTAAAACCCTTTTTTAAAATCTTACAAGTAATCTCCGGTTCTATCTCGAAACCGTTTGCCTCCAAATGCAGAGAAAACAGGATATCCCTCGAACACAGTTTATAGCATGTTTCCATATCCGTTAAATTCGCAAAAAAAAGCACGTTGGTCAAAAATGTCAGAAGTTTATTGGCGAATCTGCTGTAAAGAGGTATTGAGTTTTTGCCGAGAAATCTCGAGCCGTATACAACGGGGAAATCTTTTGTCCATTCCTTATAAAGAGTCAGTACGTCTTCGGGAATCAATTCAAGGTCGGCGTCCTGGATAATTACGACATCGCCCTTTGCATGCTTTAGTCCTTCTCTGACGGCACTGCCTTTGCCTTTGTTTTGTTCCTTCAGGATAACTTTGATATCACCCCCACCTGTATCCTCCCCCCTCAAGGGGTAGGAATGGGGAGAGGGTAATTGCATTTGTTGCAAAATCTCTCTGGTACCGTCGGTACTTCCGTCATCCACGACTATAATTTCCTTATCGATGGAAACGCCTTGGACTCTCTCGATAACTTCAAGAATTGTATCCTTCTCGTTGTATACCGGGACTATTACCGACAGTTTCATATAACCTCCCCGTCGAGAAATATTTTAGACCAGAGTTCGAATACCAGCAAATTCCACAGCCTTGGCGTGTGTACCACCCTGCCGGAAATATGTTCTTCAACCATCTTCTTTACGCCTTCAGGGTCAAAAAAACCTCGCCCGGCAAAACTATCAGAGAGTAGTACCGAACGCAGATAATCTTTAAGGCCGGCTTTGAACCACTCGCCCACGGGCATTCCGAAGCCCATTTTTTTCCTGTTTAATATTTCCTCCGGAAGAAATCCCGCAAGTTTCTTTTTTAAAATGTACTTGGATGTAAGTCTTCCGAACTTCATCTCAGGAGGAAAGGAAGCCGCCGTTTCAACAAACTCATGGTCGAGAAACGGACTCCTGCTTTCAAGGGAATTGGACATTGCCGCTATGTCCATTTTTACGGTCAGCACGTCTGCAAGATACAGGTGAAAGTCCGAATAAAGCATCTTTTCGAGAAGGCTTACGGAACCTGCCTTTTCCCACAGTTGTTCCACGGCAGACGTTGAATCTTCTTCCGCAATCTCCGACTTGAAATAACCGGAGTATATCCGGTCTTTGTATTCGGGAGAAAAAGCAATCAGGCGCCTGGCATAGGCATAGGCTTCTCCATGCTTCTCGGATTCCTCCATCCATTTCCATACCCTGAAAAATGTGCTTGAAGGATATTTTTCATACCCCTCGAGCAGAGATGCCATCATTCCCCTTTTCACGGCAGGCGGCGCTGCGCTGATAACGTTCTTCAATTTGTCCATCAGGAGCATCTGCCAGTAACGGGTGTATCCGGCAAGGCTTTCATCGCCTCCGTCTCCGTTGAGAGCAACGGTTACGCATTTTCTTGTTTCCCTTGCCACGTAATACGTAGGCACCATGGAAGAATCCCCGAAAGGTTCGTTATAATGCCAGACAAGTTTAGGCAGTACCTCCATAACATCCGGCTTTACCCTGAATTCATGATGTTCGGTACCGAACCTTTTGGCAGTAATCGAGGCATATTTCAGTTCGCTGAAACTTTCCTCGTCAAACCCCACGGAAAACGTCTTGACAGGCAGGCGCGACAATCCGCTCATAATACCCACGACCGCTGAAGAATCAATACCGCCGGACAGGAAAGCGCCGAGGGGTACGTCGGAAATCATGCGTATTCTTGTCGCCTCCGTCAGTTTCTCCCAGAGAAGTTGTGCATATTCATATTCGCTTTTCATCCTTATTTTCTTTGAAAAATCCACGTCCCAGTATCTTTCGGTTTTCACCGTGCCGCCCTTCAACAACAGGTAATGCGCCGCAGGAAGTTTTTTTATTCCTTTAAAAATAGTGCGCGGCGAAGGCACCGCCTGGTAGGTAAGAAACATGTCAAGGGCCAAAGGGTCTATTTCTTTTCTTACTTCCGGATGCAGAAGGAGTGACTTTATCTCTGAAGCGAAAAGAAAACCTCCGGAAATTTCACAGTAAACGAGAGGTTTCTTGCCTATCCTGTCCCTGGCGAGAAATAGTTGTTTCTCTTTTTCATCCCACACCGCAAAAGCAAACATCCCGCGCAGGCGTTGCAGACATCCAATGCCTTCTTCTTCAAACAGATGCAGTATAACCTCGCTGTCCGACTGACTTTTAAACACGTGCCCTTTATTTTCAAGCCCGGCACGCAACTCCTTAAAGTTATAAATCTCCCCGTTGCAGACAAGAAAAACCGTATTATCCTCGTTTGCAATCGGCTGCTGCCCGGTATGCAGGTCAATTATCTTCAGACGCCTGTGTCCCAGACCGGTATTCTCTTTTAACAGAAAACCGTTTTCATCCGGTCCCCTGTAATCCATGATATCGGTCATCCTCCGCAGGAGTTCAGCATCAACCTTTTTGCCGTTATTATTTACTATTCCGCATATCGCACACATTTTATTTCACCCCCTCCTCTCCTCCCCCCTCAAGGGGAAGGGAACAGGCAGTGGGATTTGCCATCGCCTTTGAATAAATCTCCTCATATCCCCTAACCATCGACTCCATGGAAAACCTTTCACGAACAACGTTATATCCATTCTCGCCCATCTTCCTGCATAATGCCGGGTCATTCAACAGAGCGGTTATCCTTTCGGCAATATGTACTGAATTATTCTGTACCGGCACAAGAAAACCATTCCTGCCGTTCTCCACCAGTTCCGCAATTTCAGGGATACACGTCCCCACTACCGGCTTCTTCAGGGCCATCGCCTCAAGCACTATATTGGGCATTCCCTCGAACAAAGAAGGAACCGCAATGACGTCGCACAGCGAAAAGATTTCAAGTATGTCCTTCCTGTAGCCCGTGAAGACAACATTCCCGGAGATGCCTGTCCTCTCGACAAACTCCTCAAAACTGCTTCTAAGTGGACCGTCCCCCACGAAAACAAAACAGGCATCCGGATACACATCAAGTACGGCAGGAACAGCCTTGAGAAGGTTCATAAACCCTTTTTGCTCCGTAAATCTTCCCCCTGCTCCTACTATAAACCGCGCACGCTCAACGCCGATTCCTTTTTTCAGAGAAGATGATGCAGTTATACTGCCAAACTTATTCAGGTCTACCCCGTTATAAACCACGCCCATTTTCCCATCCGGGATTCTCTCAATTTCCCTGTAAAATTTCCTTACAGATTCGGAATTGCCTATGACTCTGCACGTAAACGGCAGAAGAGCCCTGTCTATCAGGCGGTGATGCCTCCTCTTCCATACGTCTACGCACCTTTCTGAAGCAATGATAACGGGCACCCCTGTTACCGCCCCCGCAATCCTCCCCCAAGTATTGGAGGTAAACATAAAGGTATGGAGAATATCCGGACGTTCCCTTTTCAAAACCCGTATCAATTTCACGAGAAAAGCCGGGTCCAACTTCCATCTTTTTCCTATGACCGTTACATTGACAACCTTCTCAAACTCTTCCCTCAGCGCTCCGCCTCTCAATGCAATAAGAACGGGCAAAAACTTGTTCCTGTCTATATTACGTATCAATTTCAGGAGTTGCTTCTCTGCCCCGCCTATCTCCAGCGTCCCGAGCACATAACACACCTTAATCATTTGTCTGTTCCGTCATTATTATATTACCGGAGAAAATTCTTCAGTTCGCATTTGTATATACTTCCTGTATAAAACAGTTAAAAAAGGGACGAATGCACACGGTATTAAAAAACATATTTTCATAATTTCACACAGTTCATAAGCCCTTCGTTTTTTCCATATATTATATAAACACCTTCTCGCTTCTTTTCTTCTGTTTTCCAAAAGGAATGTTTTATATAGAGCACTTAAAGCATAACCGCCAGGATATTTAACGCAATTTCCCAGTTTTACATGCAAACTGTCAAGTTCGCTTTTTTTCACGGAGACAAACTTTTCAACATATTCCGTCACTCCCTGCCACAACTGCTCCTGATATCTCGATGTAATCGAAGAAGAATGCCTTCTCCAGTAGCCCATGACTTCCGGTATAAAAGCAAATTTCCCCTGAAGCGCTATATCCATCCATGTGGGATAATCTACAAGATAGAGCGATGGAATTTGTCTGAATCCTCCTGTTTTATCAATAGAGAACTTCCTGAACATTACCGACTGGGCTATTACCGGTATCCTGCCGTACAGGAAAAATTTCAGTGCAGTACCTACCGGGTTATTGGTGAGAATTTCTGCCGGAATATTCTTCGATTTATTCCAGACCGTAATCCTTCCATCCTTATCCAGAGCAACACCGCCGTGGCATAAAACAACATTGCCGTCATCAAAAAACCGCAACTGCTTCTCCAGCCTGTAGTCAGGCCAGTAATCGTCGCCTTCCAGCACCGTTATGAACTCTCCTTTTGCAAGCGCCAATGCTTCATTGTGAGACTCCCGCAATTTTTCTTTACCGTAATTTTCCATGTGCCTTATATATTTTATGCGGTCATCCCAGAGATACCGGCTGACTATTCCCTGTGTTTTATCAGTGGAGCAGTCGTCAATAATTATCATCTCCCAATCCTTACAAGTCTGCCTCAACACACTCTCTATACAGCAGGCAACATATCGCTCGTGGTTATATACCGGAACTATTATTGACACTTTCGGCTTCATTTTTTTGCAAAAACAACAAACTTCCCTGACATTCTCAACACCCCCCCCATAAGTCCTATCGGAACCATTAAGTATTTAGTAATAAAGCGCAGTTTATCAGAGTTAAACAGTTTGTTTAGCATGCCGGAACAGTTTGGAAAAAAACAGGACAACATATTTTTAATATTGCGAAAAAATTCATACATGTCCGCCTGATAACATACCTTTATTTTTCTGAATCCGCGGTTTTCTAAAAGTCTGCTCAAAGTCCCGGGAGAAAAATGCCACAAATGTCTGGGAACATCCCATCCCCACCAGAATTTTCCGAAAAGCATTCTCTCCCAGTTACGTAAATTCGGAAGGCTTATTATCAAATCTCCGTTTTGCTTTAAAATTCTCCTTATTTCTTTCAACGTTTCCGTTAGAGCAGGTATATGTTCCAAAGTGTGATGCATCGTGACAACGTCGAAAAAAGAATCCGGGAATTTTGCACCGGTAAGTTCCCCGCAGAAAATATTCAGCCCGTATTTTCCTCTTCCATAAGAAGCTGCTTTGTGACTGACCTCAACACCGTAAACCTCCCAGTTTAATTGCTCAAGGCGCATTAAATATTCACCACAGCCGCAACCTATATCAAGAACCTTACCTCCGTTTTTATTGCGGGGATACACCTCTTGTTCGCAATATCGATAAACAGGTAAAAAAACAGAAAACAATGAAGATGCGTAACTTTCTGTTTTAAAATCATATCTATATACATCTCTCAATAAAAGAGTTTTCAGTCCTCTGGTTATTTTCTTTTTTGCCGTTGCTCCGTCAGAGATAACGGGAGTAACGCTTTTAGGAACAAAAGAATAGTATTCTTCCGGATAAAAACGAGACAGTTTATTGGAAGAGAGCAGCGGTTCAGTGAAAACGAAATGGCAATTTTTGCACTCTAAAATATAAAACTTTTCCTCGAATATATCGTCTTTAAGACAGTGGACAGTTCTAAAATCGTTTTTATTGCAGATTAAACATTTTCTTTTTGTTTGCATAATAGAATACCACCGTAATTATCAACAAAAACAGTGAAAAAATGACTATAGCCAGAGCACTTCCCAAATAACTCATCCTTTGTATAAGATAGTAGTTTAGTCCAAAACTTATAAAAATCCCAAAAGAATAAATAATCGTTACCAAATGTTGAAAATTTTTCACGGCAAAAAGCACAAAAAACAGAGATACTGCGAAAAAAGGTGGGCACATCCAGACAAGTATTTTCAACGCCCCGGCAGAACCAATATACTCACTGCCGAAAACTATTTTTATTACAGGTTCTGCGAGCAGCGTTGTAAAGCACGCAAAAATGACCCCCGCAGCAAACATAAGTTTGACCGCCCTGAAAAAGAGTTCATATCCCTTGTCAGAGTTCATTCTTAAGGATTGGCTCATAGCCGGATAAGCAGAACTGCAGAAAGCGCTTGAGAACAAAAGGAGCAAACCTGTCAGTTTTTGTGCAGGACTGTAAAGCCCTACCGCTTCTTCTCCCTTTAATGAATTCAGCAGGAGAATGTCGATTCTTAAAAGAAAAATAAGCAGTAGACTGCTGACGGCAAACGGGAAGGAAAGACGAACCGCATGCTTTAATGCCTTCATTCTGAACGCAAATTTGATACCTCCGAAATACAAACCTGCAAAGAAAAAACTTGCTACTGCAAACAACAATTCCACGGATAAAAGGAAAACAAACAGAGCGGCAATGCCATGGATGTATTTCAAAACAAGCCAGCCACCGATTGTCCTGCAGCAATAATAGGCAACAGTAAAAATCCCCCTGTATTCCATCTTCTGATAGCCGTCTCCTATATACCACAAGGTAAGATTGACGTTTGACAAAAGTATATATGGTGAAAACAGAATAAGGATTTTTTTTGTTTCCGCATCCACATTAAAACCGGAAAATGAAACAAGAACAAGCACAATCAATAACGTGCAAGCGGAAAAAATGAATTTCAATACAAGCGTATTTCCAGCAGTAGACATTGCATTTTCCCGGTCGGACGATATTTCCCTTATCATAAGCATGTCGAGTCCGAACGCGCCCGCTGTCTGGGCGATTGTCATAAACGCATACACGTAAGAAAACATGCCGAAATTGCGGACACCGAGATATCTGGCAAGTATTCCAAAAAAAACGAGGGACACAAGGGATGTGATAATGTGCGTAACGTATAAAACCAGAGTATTTCTGGGGACACTGCCGTAAGAATGCATATGTTGTTTTATTTTTGATATGTTCATAGCATCAATATTGTTTAGATTATTTTAAACTATTTGAACGAAGTTGTCAAAAAAAAATGCGGGCGGGCTCTAAAATTCATTCGATTTTCTCCTTGAATATTTTTAATGCGTTTTTCACGGCATCATCCATATCATAGTATTTATATTCCGCAAGCCGTCCCGCCAATATAAGATTTTCAAAACCCTTAGTAGATTCCTTGTATTTATGATGCGTTTCCTTTGTTTCATCGGCAAACATAGGATAATACGGAATGTCTCCCCTTTTATATTCTCCGGGATACTCAAAAACTATCGTAGTTTTTCTGTTTTTAACAGGATGAATATGTTTGAATTCTGTTATTCTTGTGAAATCATGTTCATTCGGATAATTAATAACAGCCGTCTCCTGATAAAATTCTTTTTCAATCGTTTCAAATCTGAAGTCAAGCGACCTGTATGGCAAAAGTCCAAATTTATAGCCGCATAATTCGTCTATCATGCCTGTGAATATCAGTTTGCCTTTGAACTCCTGCCCGCGAAAATATATTTTGCCGCTCTCGAAGTCAAGTGTTATGTAATCCTTCAAATCGGCATTAAGCAAAAGTTTAATATTTTCATGCTTCAATATTGTCTGAAAAATTTTCGAGTAGCCTTCTGCGGGTACCGCCTGGTACTTATCGGTAAAATATCTATCGTCTCTCCCTATTACAACAGGAACTCTGGCGGTTACATCACGACCTATTTCTTCAGGTTTTTTACCCCATTGTTTGACAGTGTAATTTTTATATATTTGCTGGTATATAAAATCAGATAGAAACTGCAAATCCCTGTTATCCGTCTTTCTCATTTCGAGAATAGGCACCCTGGAACCGGCCGGATATTTTTTCAAAAGAGTTGCCTGTAATTTTCCGGATAAGACTGCGGGAAAAAGCATATCAATAGAGTTGAAGTTAAAGGGAATAGGAATTTTTTTACCGTTGACATAAGCCAGAACTCTGTGATGATAAATATGCCAATCCGTGAATTTTGAGAGATAGTCAAAAACCTCTTTGCAGTCTGTGTGGAACAAGTGGGGACCGTGCCTGTGGACTATGATGTTATTTTCATCTATATAATCATAACAATTACCGCCGACATACTCTCTTTTTTCAATGACCAGTACTTTTTTATTTAAAACACTGGATATTCGTTCCGCGATTACTGCCCCGGAAAATCCTGCACCCACAACTATATATTCAAACATTCATTGTGCTCCGTCCCATCATTAAATTGTTTCAAACTCCTTAAACGAAGATATCAAGAAGCCTCGGCAGAGGAGGGATTTTTCATGCTTCTTTTTATCGTTATAAACTCGCACATTGATTTTTTTCCGATGGCGACTATTCGTTTAAGATTTATTGAATTTTTACCTCCCTGCCTCGCTCTGAAGGTTATTGGAAGAAACTTTACCTTTTCCATGGAACTGATAAACAAAACTGTAAGCATCACATTCGGCAGGGTGCAATCCTTTGGAATGCGGACAATATGTCTTTTCAGAGTTACGCCATTCATAAGCCGAAAAGGCGTATTCGCATCAGTAACGTTTAATCTGAAAACATACCAGATAATGAACTTTAAGACATTAGTCACAAAAACGCGGAAAATGCCGTCTTGCCTTCTTCTTCTGTGTCCGATTAATACCCTGTACTCACGACGTTGCTCCCAGAATCGCCAAAATTCAGAAGGCAGCGTCTGTCCGTCGGAATCAGTTTGAAATATGAAATCTGCTTTGTTATCAAGTGCAAAGTTGTATCCATAAAGAACCGTTGAACCGTGACCGCCATTATATTTTGTAAGCGGTTCAAGATATGGCAATTGTCTTTTTAAATTGCATAATATTTTATACGTGTTATCTTTGCTGCCGTCATCAATAATTACAAGTTTTGAATCTCCGCCGATATTCTCTATTATACTATGCCATTCGCGCGCAACTTTCTCAATATTAACTTCCTCATTATAAGCCGGGATGACAACATGTAATTTATCCATAAATGCCACTTGTAAACACGCGTTTATTTACTCCCCCTTTTTAAAAAACGATAATCAAATGCGCGTTGAATCAAATATTTTATTTGCATAATACTGACACATCTCAATATTCGGAATAAAATTTTTGGCCTCAAATAAAATTTACGAAAAGCCTTAGACTGGGACATCAGGAGATATTCCCTGGATAATCCTTCAGGAAGCCACTCTGGCTCTCTATAACTGTTCTTATCCCATTTCGGAATCGCCCCCTTAACGTCTCCCAAAGCTCAGACCCCGGCAAAACATCCAGAATCAGGAATTGTGCTCCGGATAATCTGGATTTCAATGCGAAATTTATAGTTTCATCAATAGTTTCTTTTGTTTCTCCCGGCAATCCGAAGATAAAAAAGCCTTGGCACGTTATACCGTTCTTTTCTGCTATTTCAATAGCCTTGCTCACAACAGCAATCGTCTCCTTCTTTTTTATATTCCGCAGGATGTCGGAGTTAGCAGATTCTATACCTAAAACGAAATTGTAACATCCGCTCCTGGCCATTAATGCCGCGAGTTCCTCGTCAATCATATCAGCTCTTATTCCATTAGGACATGACCAGCAAATATCTAATTTGTTTTCTATAATTAATTCACATATTTTTACAATATGGCTGCGTTTAAGCGTCAAGTTATCATCCTCAAAATGTATCTCCCTGACCCCGAAATTGTTAAATAGATACTTTATTTCCTGCACAACATTTTCCGGAGTCCTGAATCTTATCTTGCGGTCATAGAATTTTGGACTACTGCAAAAACTGCATTCATAGGGGCATCCTCTTGAAGTGACAATCACGCCGACAGGAAATCTTTTAACAATTGCACCGTGAGGCGCTTTGGGATACAAATTAGGATTTATCTGAGTCCAATCCGGAAAAGGAATGTCGTCTAAATTCTCAACCACCTTTGCTTTTTGGATAGGGGATTTTGAATTTTTAAGATTATCTCTTGAATATATGCCTTGTATTTCATTATTGGCAAAATTGTTCTTTACAAGTTGCAGTAGAGCATTTTCCCCTTCGCCGGCTATTACATAATCTGCATTAGAATCAATAAGTGTTTGATATGGAAGGAATGTGGGATGCGAACCACCCAATATACACCTTACATTGTTTTCCTTCAAAAGAAGAGATAATTCTATAGATTCCTTATAAAAAGATGTAAGGCATGTTATTCCAACAGCATCAGGGTTCTCTGATAATACCCTCCTGAGAAGTTCTTCATGAGTTAGTTTATCTCTTAACCCATCAATAATAACAGCTGTAACCCCGTTTTTTTTTAAATAGGAGGCTAAATATCCCAACCCCAAAGGCGGCGTTATTATGTGGCTATTATATTTTGGACGAGTCAATACTATTTTCATGTGTAGGAGTTATGTTTTTCCCAAATTCTGAAAATAGGAATTCACATAAAAATATTGTTTTCCGCTTTTCTTGAATCATTATACATTTTTACAGATGTTTCGGCAATAACTGGGGAGTCATTTTTTGAGGAGGGATTTGAGGAGGTCGATGTTGTCGGCGAACAGGTCAATCTGTTTGAGGAGACGTTCCACGCCGGCTATGCGGGAGGAAAAATGCCGGCGGAGTTTTGCATCCGCCGCCTTGCCAGAGGTCTTTACGGATGCCTTTATTTCAGCAAGAGATTCCTTTATGGAGTTGTTTCTTTTCCGCATACCGGTCTTGAGTTTGTCGAAAATGATGCCTTCCATGTCTTCGTTGGCGGTATAGAAACTCCTTGAATATCCCTTGCGCCAGACTCTTCTCACCGCGTTCCATTCTTCCAGCTTTTTCATGTTAATGCTGACGTTGCCCTTGCTGATGCCGAGAAGCCTGCCTATCTGCGCGGGAGAAAGGGACTCGGGAGTTATGTACAGAAGGGCGTATATCTGGCAAACGGTGCGGTTAAGACCGATACTTTCGCCGAGGTTGCCGAGCGCTTCGATAAATTTGTCTGTGGTGTTCATGTTGTTTTGAACTATTTTAACATCAACGGGAGAGGTCGTCAAGCATTCTGCGCGCTGGCTCGAAACCGGGATTGAGTTGAAGCGTTCTGCGCAGCAGGGATTTTGCAGTATCCCTGTATCCCTGTTCGTAAAATGTGCATGCAAGCAAAAAGTTTGACTGGTAATCGCCGGGCATAAGTTTGAAATATGCAAGTGCTTTCTTATGCGCCCGCCGCACATCCCTCTGCCCGAGGTCGTGCTGTGCGTTTCTTATGCTGATGTTTGAAAATACGGTGTAAGAGACGTCCGGAATGAGAGAACCAGGATGCGCGTTGAAGAAAAAAGCGAACGCCCCGGCAAAAAGCCATAAGCATACCGGGAAAATGAGCTTTTGAGCCCGTAGTTGTTCGACCGTCCATATAAGGAAGTATCCGGCGCAAACCGAAAAGCATCCTACGGCAGGCAGTCTGTACCTGTCGGTAATGAAAAAAAGCGCCACCCACAGAACGTTGGATAACGTGAACGTGATAAAAATAAAATTCTTCTTGAAATCCTTGAAAAGAAGCAGTAATCCCGCAACGCCGAGAGGCACGATAAAACCGAATTTCACAACCGCCCACTTCAACGCGGGGACAATTTTCTCCATGAGATGGACGTTAAGGTTCTGCGGCCATTCGTAACTTGTAAAAAACAGATGTAGTTTCGTCAGGAAAAGTCTCCAGAATGCGGATGAAAAAGGGCTCAACAGGGGACCCTGCGGATAATGGAACAGGCCGATGGAATCCGCACTGTTGCCTATATGCCAGTTAATAGGCCCGTTAGTACAGATAGGAACGAATTTGCCGCTTACCACGAAGTTCCTTACGGTTACCGGAAGTATCACAAGACCTGAAACAAACAGCAGGAGAACAAGAACTGCCGCCGGCTGGAGATTACGTTTTATTTT
The DNA here is from genome assembly GCA_964413825.1 of uncultured bacterium. Taxonomy (GTDB): domain Bacteria; phylum Ratteibacteria; class UBA8468; order B48-G9; family JAFGKM01; genus JAFGKM01. The sequence continues at coordinate 22,937 of CAYPTS010000007.1, read as the reverse complement.
TCCCGGGAAAATGTTTTTTGAAGGATACAGGTGCAAACCGATGAAAAGAAACGGCAGGTAGACCGCTATGGTAGGCTTCGCGAGAGCGGAAAGTCCGAGAACGATTCCCGCAAAAACCCACCTTCCGATGGATGGTTTCTGCAGGGCGAAGTATACAAGCGCGATGAAAAGAACGTACAGGAAATAGATGAGTCCGTCGCTCAAAACGGTTGCCGCGTAAACTATTGAAGTCCTGTAAAAACACGCAAGGAATGCCGCCGCAATGCCTGCGCGCCTGTCGTAAATTCTATACGCCAGATAGTAAACGAGATAACAGACAGCCGTATCCATAAGCAGTTGAACTATTAAAACGAGAATGAGGTTACCGGAAAACACGGCATAGAGAGAAGCGAGGAAGTATGGGTATAACGGCGCCATGTAAAAAGCGTCTCCCTGCAAATGCCACGGAGTCTGCAGAATATTTTGAGCCCAGAGAATAAATGTTTTCTGGTCGTGTTTATCGAGCAGAAACGGGTTAAAGTAAACGCTGTCCTTAAAATAATACAGGTAAACCATCCTGAGGATAAAACCGCCGAGGAGAATGCCGAGAAGAAGCAAATGTGTTTTTTTATTGTTCATAAGCAACTGCTGTTTCTTCCCTTATTTGCGGAGGTTTTCCAGACAGTCCTTTATTATATCCCTTATTGTGAACTTCGGGGAAAACCCTATCAACCTGTTGACCTTTGTGATATCGGGAACGCGCCTGTTCATATCTTCAAAACCCTTTGAATAGACGGTTTCGGGGTCCACGTATAAAATTTCGGAAGAACTTCCGGTCATGGATTTAACCGTCTCCGCAAGTTCCTTTATTGTTATCTCCTGTTTACTGCCCATATTGAACACATCGCCGTATGCTTCCTGTTTCTCGACCAGTTTCAGCACTCCGCCCGAAATGTCGTTGACATGGGTAAAACACCTTGTCTGACTGCCGTCGCCGAAAACTGTCAAAGGAAGATTATTCAGCGCCTGCTTTATGAATCTCGGGATGACCATGCCGTACATATCGCTCTGCCGCGGTCCCACGGTATTAAAAAATCTCACAATTACCACGGGAAGTTTTTTTTCCTCAAAAAAAGCCAGGGCAAGAAATTCATCGATAGCTTTGGTACAAGCATAACTCCAGCGCTTCTTCTTAGTATTTCCTATAATGATGTCAGCTTCTTCTTTAAACGGCACCTTGTCATTTTTGCCGTATACTTCGGACGTGGATGCGAGAAATATTTTCTTCCCGTATTTTGCGCACAGTTTCAAAACATTATAGGTTCCCTCGACGTTGATTATTACGGAATCCACGGGGTTTTCCATCACGCGTTTTACTCCGACGACGGCCGCAAGATGGAAAACAAAATCGGATTGCTTTATCAGTTCTTCAAGAACGTGCTCATTGAGTATCGTATCTATCGTCACGTGGAAATTTTTTTTATCCGTAAGTTCCGCAACGTTCTCGAGGCTTCCGGTGGAAAGGTCATCTATAGCATAAACCTCATCTCCCTTCGCAACAAGAATGTCAGCAATATGCGAACCGATGAAGCCGCAACCGCCTGTTATAAGATATTTCATTTGTCCCCCGCAAGTTAAATGTAGACGTGGAAATGTTTTTTTCCACTCAAGTATATTATAAAAAATATTTGACAAAAATGAAAATATGTTTTTAAATAGATGTAATTTAGGAGGATAAAAATTAAAAACAGAACCCCTCAAGATAAAAAATAAGAGGGGGTTCGAGGCAAGGGAGGTGAAAAAAAACATGGCAAAAAAAGTTAAAAAGGCAGCAAAAAAAGCGGTAAAGAAAGTCGCTAAGAAAGCAGTAAAGAAGGTCAAGAAGGCTGCTCCGAAAAAGAAAGTCGCTAAGAAAGCAGTAAAGAAGGTCAAGAAGGCCGCTCCTAAAAAAGCGAAGAAGACAGCCAAGAAGAAAAAATGAGAAGGAAGAAGAGAAAACTGCGGTGGAGTTCCAAAAGAGCGAACCATCGCAAAAAAGGCACTATGGGTTAAATAAAGAGAGAACTTACTGAAGTCTCCAGATGGATTCTCTTTATTGCTTCAGCCAGAATGCCTGAAACTGACAGTTTGGTAAAGCGCGGAGGTAATTCCGGCGTCGGAATTGTATCGGTGAGAATGATTTCACTGAACACCGTGGAATTTAATTTGTTTACCGTTTCATCTGAAAATGCGGCGTGTGTACATGCTCCGTATACAGCTGATGCGCCGTGGTCAACAAGTTTTTCCGCCGCTTCAAACATTGTACTTCCAGTGGAAATAAGGTCATCCACAATTATTGCAGTACATCCCTTTACATCCCCTATCACGTGAACCGTTTCTATCTGGTCAGGCCCGAGCCGCCGCTTATCCACAATTGCGAGAGAAGCTGAAAGTCTTTTGGCAAAAGCCCTTGCGGTTTTCACTCCGCCTACGTCAGGCGCAACTATAACGGGATTTTTGATTTCCTTTTCTTTGAGATAATTGACCATAACCGGCGCCGCAAACAGATGGTCGACCGGAATATCGAAAAACCCCTGAATCTGCGGGGCGTGCAGGTCCATCGTTAAAATCCTGTCTGCGCCCGCCGAAACAAGAAGATTCGCAACAAGTTTCGCAGTAATGGGAACACGTGGCCTGTCCTTCCTGTCCTGCCTTGCATACCCGTAATAAGGCAAAACGACGGTCAGCCGTCTGGGAGACGCTCGCCTGAAAGCATCCAGAGTAATAAGCAGTTCCATAAGATTTTCGTTAACAGGAGAACACGTCGGCTGAATCAGAAAGATATCTTTACCCCTGACGTTTTCTTCTATCTTTACGCCTATCTCCCCGTCCCTGAACCTGTAAATATTTATTTTACCGAGTTCTTTACCGAGGTTTGCGGCAATCTTTTCGGAAAGAGGTATGTTGGCATTGCCTGAAAACACCGCACAGTTATTCATTGTTATTTCTCCTTTTTCTTTAAAAACTGTTTTGCTTTTTCTATGTCATCAAGATTATTGATTCCCATACATTCATCAGATTTTTCCGTGGTATATGTGCCGATTTTTTCTCCTTCCGACGAGAGTATTGAAATAACGTCTGTCAGATAATATTCCTTTTTCACCTTGTCCGGAAGAACCCTGTCCAACGCATGAAAAAGCTTTCTTTTGTTAAAAACGTAGATACCTGTATTGACTTCCTTTATTGCCCGCTCTTTTTGAGTTGCGTTTAATTCCTCAACTATGGAGTGAACATTTCCATCGCCGTTTCTTTTTATCCTGCCGTAACCCGAAGGATTGCTTAAAAATGCCGTGAGAATTGTGCCGCAGTTTTTTCCGGCTTTATGCACACTGAAAAGACTGCCGAGGGTATCTGACGTTATAAACGGTATGTCCCCGCACAGTATAAGCACGTCTCCTTTATAATTTTTGAGGGTGCTTTTTGCCTGCATAACGGCATCTCCGGTTCCCCTCAGCACTTTCTGTTCCGCATACTGGACTTTTCTTCCCTCAAGTTGTTCGAATACTTCTTCTTTTTTATACCCGACAATAACGACAACTCTGTCGGGAGAGATTTTTTCTATGGTGCCAAGCAGGTAAAGAATAATCGGTTTACCGAGTATTTTCCTTAAAACTTTCTGCGATTTGCCGCCGAGACGCTTTCCATGCCCTGCCGCCAGTATGACCACTGCAAGATGTGTTTTCACTTGAGTTCCTTTCTGACGTTTTTTGTCGTTGCGAGCCCCGATTTACAGGGGCGTGGCAATCTCAACCTTAACGTGAGATTGCAAAACCTGTTCATCAGCCTGTCATTGAGATTGCTTCGTCATAAACAGCATTCCTCGCAATGACAAGCAACGAAAAACTTGCGCTCTATTCAAATCCTCGCCGGATAAAAATACTGCCCGGCTCGGTTTGGCGCCCTCGCCTCCCGAAACGGCTCGGGTCGGCCAGTCGCTGAAATTGCTCTTTCTCATCGCAATTTCTGACTTCGCTCTATTCAAATCCTCGCCGGATAAAAATACTGCCCGGCGAGGATTTGAACCTCGAACATCGGCTCCAAAGGCCGGTGTGTTACCGTTACACTACCGGGCATAGTTTCAATTTTCAAATTTCTTTTTAAATTTCCTGAGTTACTCTAAGCACTTCGGCAATAGTGGTGAGACCCTGCTTTATCTTCTCCGCCCCGCCCATTCTCAACGTAACGAGATTTTTCTTGAGAGCCAGTTTTTTTATTTCAACCGCCGACGTTTTGACGGCTATCTTGTTCCGCATTTCATCGTCTATCGCCAGAAGTTCAAAAATCCCGGTCCTACCGTAAAAACCTTCGTTGAAACACTTCTGGCATCCCTTTCCTTCCCTGTATTTCATTTCCGCAAGGTCATTTTCTCCGAGGGCAACCTGCTCTAACTGCATCAACGGAGGCATCATTTCTTCGGAACATTCCGGACAGTTAAGCCTTACCAGTCTTTGCGCCATAATGCCGACAAGAGAAGAAGCGATAAGATACGGTTCGACCCCCATGTCAATCAACCTTATGACCGCACTGGTGGAATCGTTTGTATGCAGAGTGCTGAAAACAAGATGCCCTGTCAGCGATGCCTGTATCGCCATCTCGGCGGTTTCAACGTCCCTGATTTCACCCACCATTATTATATTGGGGTCGTGCCGCAGGATAGACCTGAGCCCATTTGCAAAAGTCAGCCCGACTTTCGGATTAACCTGTATCTGATTTATCCCGTCTATATTATACTCCACCGGATCTTCAAGCGTAACTATATTTATACCCGGATTATTTATTTTTGAAAGGGCGGCGTACAAAGTCGTTGTTTTCCCGCTACCCGTAGGTCCTGTAAGCAGGATTATACCGTGGTCGAGATGAATCAGTTTGTTAAACTGCTCATAGGATTCAGGTGAAAATCCAAGGTCGTTGAGATTGAACAGGAATGCGCTTCTGTCCAGCAGTCTTAAAACCACCGATTCTCCGAAAAACGTCGGGATAATAGAAACCCTTATGTCTATTTTTTTTCCATCCGCCTTGATTGACGTCCTGCCGTCCTGCGGCACTCTTTTTTCCGCTATGTCCAGATTGGAGATTATCTTCACCCTCGTCACTATTGCGGGATGATACTTCCTCGGAAGAACGAAAATGTCGTGCAGTACCCCGTCTATCCTGTACCTGACCTTGAGATTGGTCTCTCCTCCCTGGATGTGTATGTCGCTTGCCCGCATGGATATCGCCCTGTATAGAATCTGATTGACAAGGCGTATCACCGGCGCCTTGTTGGCAAGGTCAAGCAGGTTCATTCCGTCAACGTCTATGTCTTCCTCGAAATGAAGCATTTCCTCGGAATTCAGGTCGTCGATAACTTTTTTCGAAGAACTCGGATGGTAATAAAACTTATCCAGACACCGCTGTATGTTTTCCGCCGATGCAAGTGCGATTTTCACTTCCTTGTGCAGTTGGGAACTGATTTCTCCTATGTCTGTCTTCAACGGGTCGTCGGTAACGATTATAATTTCACCGTCTGCATTTTTCAAGGGAAGAAGGCAGTTATTTTTAAGGAACGTATACGGGAAAGACGTGAGAAGTTCCGGGTCTACCATCTCTTCGGGGTTTTCTATCCATAAAACAGATTTATTTTCCATCTTGCTTTTCTACCATCTCTCCGAGAAGTTGCTCTTTTTCAGCACTCATTGTTTCCGCTTCCTCAAACGTGGTCATAATATGGGGAGTAATAAAAATAAGAAGGTTGGTTTTCATTGTCTTTTTGGAATTGTACCTGAACAGCCTTCCGAGCAGCCAGATATCTCCAAGGTAGGGAACTTTCTGCACAGTATCTTCAACGTCGTCCCTTACCAGCCCGCCAAGGACTATGGTCTTCTTGTTGGGAACAATCAGCGTTGTTTCAACGGAACGCTTGGCCGTAGTGGGAGCTTCGGCAATGCCTCCCTCGATAAGTTTCGTCACTTCCTGCATGATTTTAAGGCGCACGTACTTATCCTGGCTTATCTGCGGCGTTATTTTCAGAGTGATTCCCACGTCCTTGTAATCATAACTTTTTATCGTATCGCCCGCAATGCTCGAAGTACTCTGTATAAACCTTGTCTCTTTAAGATAGGGAATGTTTTCACTGACGTTGATTGTCGCTTCCTGGTTGTCCGACGTCATTATCTGCGGCGTGGAAAGTATGTTGAATTTCGTATCCTTAGCATAAAGATTAATCAACGCTCCCACGTCGAGCGGGAAGGCTAAACTTCCCTTAAAAAATCCCAGTGAAAAGCCCTCCGGGACGACGCCGCTGGTCGCGTAATTCTGTATGTAGCCAAAGTTCGTTGCCGCACCTCCGGTATACCTGCCGCCGTCAAAAGTTTCCGAAGCGGCCCATTCTATGCCGATTTTTTTCGTGGTTTCAAACGACGCCTCCACAATCAACGCTTCTATAAGAACCTGGTTGGTAAGAATGTCCAGTTCTTTTATGATGTTTTCAATGTTGGCAAAGTCATCAGGGTCGGCATTTATAATAAGGGAGTTGGTTGCCTTTGCGGCAACTACCGAAGGCTGAATGGCGGCAACCTCTCCCCTGCGCACGGGCTGTCTCGGACGGGCAAGCAGCTGGGTCAGTATCTTGGCAACCTCTTCGGCATCCACGTTTTCAAGGCGGAAGATTTTAAGAACTTCCTTGCCGGGAGGGCTCGGCATGTCTATCTTCGAGATAATCTCCTGTATTTTTGCTATGTTCGCACCGACGTCGGAAATAACAAGACTGTTGGTACGGCTGTCCACTGTAATCTGCCCGCCCTTGGTTATGTACGGGGCAAGAATCTGGGAAATTACGTCCGGCGGATAGTGTTTGAGCGGAATTATCTGTATCAGGAAATCTTCCATCCTGCCGGCAGGCACCGGCCCTACGTTGATATCCCTGACCCGTATCCTGGCTTCCGTGGACGGGATAATCTTTGAAATAGAGCCTTCTTTGATAACAGAAAAACCGTACAGATTGAGGATTGACTTGAAAATAGTATCCATCTCCTCAAGTGGAACAGGACTGTTTGAATAGATGGTTAATTTTCCCTTTACGTTCTGGTCTATCAGGTAGTTTTCCTTGGTGAAGTTCTTCCCGACAAAATCAATGAACGTTGTTATATCCACGTCCTTGAAATTAAGTTGAAAACCTTTTCCGGCATCGCAGAAAACCGCCGAACAAAGAAAAAAAAACAAAAACACAGCCATAAATCCCGCATTCTTTTTCATTGTAATTTTTATCTGGTCTGAGGAATCAAGCCGGGAAGACCCCCTGTAGCGGCACCTCCGGCCCCACCTGTCCGCTGGTCTCCCTTGCTATAATACTGCATTGTTCTCAATACATCGAGAGCCGTGATAAGTTCCTGCTTGACCTCTTCGTCCTGTTCTATACGCAGACGTTCCATCAGTTTTATTAATACGTCGTCGCTGGTCTCCCTCAGGGCAATTGTCTTGATTGCCTGTTTTCTCAATTCGGGATTTTCATCATTAAGATATTTTATAAGAAGCGCAACATCAACGCCGAACATGTCTCCCGAATATTCCTGGGAAGAACCGCTCCTGCCTTCACTGTCGCCCCCGCCGTGCCTTATGTACCATTCTATGGAATCCACTATGGTTTTTCTTACATCCGGCTCTTTTTCATGCTTAAGGCGCACCAGCATTGTGCGCAATGCAAGTAAATCTTTTACCTGTCCCATATCTTCATTGTTGTCGCTCCTGGAAGTCGTTTCAGTCTGTGAAAAACTCTTCTTTGCATATATCTGCGTGGCATATTTTCTTATAAGCGGCTCAGGGTCGTTCATAAACCTCAACATGGTGGAATCAGTCTGGAAAATCATATCCAACCCCACGGATGCAATATCCCTGACCTCGAAATCAGGGTCGGCAAGAAGAACATACAGGTCGGGGATAAACACTGCCCCGCCGACACCCGTTGAAGAATCTTCGTCACTGCTTCCTCCGCTTTCCGTGTCGCCAACCGCAAACAAACTCCTTATGCCGCCTCTCTCGTTGGAAGAATTCCCTGAATCATTACTATCCCCCGCCATTCCCATGGATATCGACTGTATCGCCTGTTTCCTGATAGTGGGGTCGGGATGCCTGAGCATTCCGCCTATGACCGCCATCACGAAATCTCTTACTGCACCTCTCCTGTCCTTATCCTCGTCTCTGTCATCCCTGAAAGCAGATGAACTGCTGGTCCTTGTACTGCTTTTCGAACTCGTCTGGGCATTCAAAGACGAAAGGGATGAAAAAATGAAAAATACCGCTATCGTTGATACAAACCATTTTCTTTTGCTCATTGTCTGCACCTCCGTTACTGTTTTACCCCCTGCCGCCGTATCCCGAAAGACTTAAAACTTTTCAAGAATTCCCATGTCTATCTCCTCGCGGGATTTCTGGATGTCGGGTCTGCTCAAAACCTCGCCTTCCTCGTACGTCGTTACAATGTACGGAGTAAGGAACAACAACAGTTCGCTCGATGTCTTGTTGTATCTCGGTTTTTTGAAAAGATTGCCAAGCAGCCATATCCGCCTGAGAAAAGGCACCCCTGATTCCGTCTTTTCTTCGCGGTGCTGTATCATGCCTCCCACAACCAGAGTCTGACCGTCAAAAAGAGTAACGTTCTGCGTAGTTTCCCTCGTGGAAATAATGGGCTGTTCCGTTTCATAGGTAAGTCCCGCAGCGACAGCGTTCAACTTTCTTACTTCCACAAGACGCGAATCGTAAATGTTAAGCGTCAGAAAAACCGTCCGGTTTCTCTGAATTATGGGCGTTACCTCAAACTCGGTTCCCACGTCTTCCTCGTACACGGTAACTGTCTGCTGACTTCCCGTAAGAGCCCCGGTAGTAGGATTATAGGTCTGCTGAAATTCCGGTATTATGTACGGAAAATTCTGCACGACCCTTATTATCGCGGTCGTTCCGTTTAAACACATTACCTTTGGAGACTGTATCAGTTTCACATCGCCCTGAGTGGCAAGCGCATTGATAAGGCTATTGACGTCTTTGTTTGTCAATCCAAACGCAAACCCGCCCGTAGGCAGGCTGGAAGATATGCCGGGGGTGAATCCCGGATTAACCCCGAAGCGCGGACCGGTAAGAACGCCGTTTATACTTTCGACCAGCCTGGAACTTATAAGCCAGTCTATTGAAAAAGAGTTTTCCTTGGAAGCCGCTATTTCAACAATCTTCGCCTCCAGAAGTACCTGAGAAATCGGCATGTCGAGAGAAGATATAACATCCTGTATCTGCTGAAGCTGCATGGGATTGGTTACGTCGATGATAATTGAATTGGTCCGCGGGTCATGCACAAGAGTTTCCAGTTTGAAGGTTTCCCTGAGAGATTTCGCAATCAGAGCCGCATCCCCGTAGAAAACGTTGAAAACCCTCCTGCTCTTTTCCTTTACCGCCTTGGTACGGGTATCGTATTCGCTTTCCGTCATTACCTTTATAACCTGGTCCTCTTCAATGTACTTAAGTTTGTTTGCCTCGCATATCAGGTCGAGCACCCGTTGCAGTGGAAGGTCCTGCACGTTGATAGTGACCCTGCCTGTAATCCCTTTGCTCAATATGATATTTGCGCCGGTCAGGTCGTAGATGAGTTTCAAACTCTGTTCAAGGTCGGCATTGCTCAGATTCAGAGTAACCGGAGTTGTTCCAACAACGCCCATAACCGGCGTTTCAACGTCCGCTCTCTTTTGAAGTATCTGCTCAAGCTGTATGCGTGCTTTATTTGCAAGTCTTATTGATTCGGAAAACTGCTTTTCCTCGTATGCCTGCTTGGCCATCTTCAGGGTTGAGTTCGGCTCCAACATATCAAACTTCGAAACCTTATACCGGATTTCCGTTTCCTGCAGGTATTCATAGGCATCAAGAAGCACCTTTTGCGAGGCCATCGCAAAAGTTTCATATTCCCCCTCTTTTACCACTTCAACCTCAGTGGTTTCATGTTCCTCCGGCTTGAACGTTTGTTTGACGCCGGTTTTGCCAAGTTGAGTTTCAGCAACCCTTATGAATCTTTGTACCTGGCTCGACCTGTAGTTTGGATTGATACCCTGTATTTCTTTGAAAAGACCGATGGCTTCGGTATAATTTTTGGCATAGTAACTGTTGACGGCCTCCATATACAAAATGTCAAGGTCGGCTCTCGGCGTTTGCGCGCTTAACGCGCCTGCGGCCGCGGTAAAAATTAAAACTGCAATACACAGGATAAGTATTCGTTTCATTTGTTCATCCTCCCTTATATATTACCCTCGGTTCCAATTGAAATCAATAAATTTCTTCTTCAATCTATGGCTATTTCGTACAGTGCGCCATCCTTTGAAAGATGTAGTCTGTTGTTCTCTTTTCTCAGTATCCTGAACCCTTCCACAACATCGCCCACCGTTACCCTGTAAGTTCTTTGCCTGCCTTCTATAAACAGGTATTCAACGCCTTCCACAAGCATTCTGCCCCTGTAAACCAGGTCACAGCGCATCTCGGGCATAATTAACGGCGAAGGTTCGGGCGTCTGTATCTTTTCCAGAGGAGCAAGAGCGGAAGCGACAGGCACCTCGGCTGCCGGCGAGGTTTTCAAAATCGACTGGAACGCCGGCGCCTGGGGCTTTGCAAGGTCGGAAACCCTGTCCGGCTCCATACGCTTGTCTTCCCTGATGACGCTTACAACTCTTGCTGGCCTCAATATTGAAATAACTTCCGGCCTCGGCGCCAACACTATGCTTGTAGGCGAAGGCCTGTCCAGAACATTCATGGTCAGACGCCCCGGAGAAAACGGGTCGCGTTTCCCTTCAATGTCAATTCTCTCCGGTTTCTGTATGACGAGTTTTTCGGTCTCCTGCGTATCTCTGGATACGGATTCCCGTTCCGAAGAACTCTTGTCGGTAAACAGTTCACCCCCGACAATGGCACTGAGACGCTGCTGCGGCTCCTGGAACTTTCTCATCAGCATAAATATTTCAACGAACCATGCAATACAAAGCAGTAAAAAAACAACCTTGAAAGCATTTTTCCTTATGAACGGCAAAAGTAAAAACGGCTCTCTGTATGCGGCAACTTTTTTTGAAGAACGCGCGGGCGCCGCAGGCGCCAGCGCTTTTTTCCCGGCGGATACCGGTTTTTTCCTGAACGCGTTGATAAATTTCTGCGCCGACTGGACGGATTGTCCGACGGTGTTTCTGATAACGACGTTGTTTATTCTGCCGGACTCTTTCGCAAGTACCGCTATATGTGCCGCGACCTTTTTCTGTTCTTCCCTGCCTGCGGCGGAAATGACAGGTTTTGCCGGCACAATCGCTGTCGTGGAAATAGGCGGCTTTGCTTCGGGCCGGATTTTTCCGGCAGGCATGGAAACAGGTATCGGGACGGGAACAACAACGGGAACGGAACGTTTTTCTCCGGCAACAGATTTCAGAATCTTTTTTCTTTCCGCATTCTGTTCGTTGAGCAGTCTTCTGGTTTTGATGAACTCCAACAATTCTGCTTTTCTCTTCGCAGGCAGGCTGTCCGGAACCTCGACCGCTTTGTCCTGTTCGACGGCGGTTTCCCCGGCAATCTTCGCCGCCGCGGCTTTCTTCGAGGCAGATTCAAAGCGTGCTTTCTTTTCATGCTCCCTGCGAAGTCTTGCTTCTTCTTTCAACTTCAACGATTCTGCCTTCTTACGATTTTCCTCTTCCTTCTTCAATAGTGCTGATTGTTCCTTCGCCTTCAACGCTTCTTTTTTCAGATTCAGCGCTTCTTCCTTGTGTTTTTTCTTTTCTTCGCTCCTGCGGAGTGCTATGGCTTTCCTGCCTGCAAGCGCCAGCTGTTTTTGAAGTAACCGCTGCTGGCTGTCAATGTTATGTTTTTCCTTGAGAGATTCAAGACGGGATATTAATTCTTCTTTATTTTTAAGGGACTTCTTGTTTCTTTCTGCAACAAGCGACTGTTTCCGGTTAACGGCGATTTCCCCGGCGAGCTTCGCCGCCGCGGCTTTCTTCGAGGCAGATTCAAGGCGTGCTTTCTTTTCATGCTCCCTGCGAAGTTTTACCTCTTCCCCCGCCTTCAGCGCTTCCAGTTTTTTCCTGTTCTTCTCTTCATTCCTGCGTTCTCTCTCTTCTTTTTCCGCAAGGGCCTTTTCATCCCGACGCCTTTTTTCCTCGTCAAGTTTTTTTTGCCTTTCCTGCTGCACGGCAAGGACATTCTTCTTTCTAATATCTTCTTTCTGCGCGGCAACTTCGGCTAATTTTTCTCTTCTTTTTTTGCGGCGGCTGCTCCCGTTAATATAGGTTTTCTCGATTTCCCGGGGTTTTTCTTCCTTCTTCACGTAAGGGACCTGCACTTTTTTGTTCTCTTTCAGAGGCCCTTGAGCGGCGGACTGGGAAGGCAATACTTTCATCTTTTTCTTTTCAATGAACTTCAAGAGCTGTTTTTTACGCTCCTCCCTCAGCATATCCGCTTTATTTTTCCCGTTTTTAACCATTATTCTTTCATCCTTCCGATTTCTTGTAGCTCTTGAGCAGTACGGCATTAACCCCGGCTTCTATGTTGAACAGTCCCCTGTCCTCTCTTGTTACGGCAAAGCTTTTAAGCACAAAATAAGATGACGGGTTTTCAATGTATTTCAAAAACCTTACTACTTCATTGCTCGTACCGGCTATCTTTAATTTAAGGGGGAGTATCTGGTAAAAAGCAACCTGCTGGGGAACTCCGGGAGCGATGTTATCTATTGTCGTCACTCCCGAGTCAATAATAAGATTTACCAGGTCTTTCACAACCTCGAACTGCAGGGTCAGCGTCGGAATCTGCTCCTGCGGCACAAGTCCCGTAGACGGAAAAGGGAGAGTTTCAGGCAGTGTTACCCTTCTCTTGCTTGCCCTCTTGTACATCCGGTCTTCAGAAAAATACAGGTACTCCTTAAACTCCACCGAGGGATAGAGAGTAAACTCGGGGATAATCGGATAGGTAGTGGAGAAATTATTCATGAAGAAATCAAATTCCCGGTTAAGAAAATTCTTTTCCGCCGTCAATCTTGCAATCAATTCCGGAGAAGGCGCATTTTCTTTCTCCTTCTCGTACTGCGCAACTTCCGAATGTTTTTCTTTTATTTCCTCTTCAATCTTCTTTATCTCCAGTCTCATGTTTTTATTCATAAACTGCCCTGCAACGATAATTCCGATAACCAGCAGCAGAGACAAAAGCAATGAATATTTTTTCAGCAAACTTTTAATTTTTTTCATTTTATTTCAAGAAACAGGGAAAACTCGAGTTTTTCCTTGTCCGAATCGACCTCGCAGGAATTTATGGTCACCTTCTCCATGTAATCAAGATTCGACAGTTCGTTTACAAATCCCTTGAAATCGTTAAAGGCAGTTTTTATGTCGGTTATTACAACCTCGCCTTTCATAGTAAATCCTTTTGCAGCTTCGACTGCCACTTCAGCGGACGGCTGTCCGGGCTCTGGCGCAGGCGGCATTTCGGGCGGCGGCATTTCAGGCGGCATTTCAGGCGGCGGAGCGCCCGGAGGCATCGGGGCAGGAACGTCAGCTTGAGCAGGAACGACAGGCGAGGCAACCGGCTCTTCCTGTCCGGGATAAAACGAATTTATATATATCCTGCTGCTCGGCAAAGCGCCCCCGAGAGAAAGTATTCTGCGCAGCCAGACCGCTTTTTCATCAATTACGCCCTTTATTATTCCGCCGCGTCCCTTCAGTTCTCCTATTTCCCCTTTCAATTTCTCAACGTCGGGTTTATATTTTTCGTACTGCTGAAGGGAAAGTTGTATCTCATTCAACAGTCCGTTGAGCATCGCCTTTTCCTGGTTGAAAAAAAGCGTCGGAGTAATGGCTATCAGACCCGCCATTACGGCGGAAAGATAGATGTACGGACGGTTATGCTTGAATTCCCTTATTCTTTCTATTTCCTCCGGCAGTATGTCAAGGTTTACGAAAGTCCTGCCGATTCTCCTGAGCGCGATTCCCGTCAAAACGGAAAACTCTATCGCCCGCTCCTTAAGATAGGCATATTCCTCTTCGACATCCACGTTGGAAAAAGGCTGGAAATAGTGGGTGTTTATTCTCGCCTTTTCCTGAAAAAATTCTTTAAACCCCTTCAACAGAACGCCCCTGCCGCAGATATAAATCTCTTCAACCTCCGGACCTTTCTGCGTGAATCTCCAGTAGTCTATGGAATTCTGTATTTCCGTATGGAGGTTCTCGGCATTCGGAACAATAACCGGAAGTTCCATACCGCCGGCAATTTTTTTGTTCTCCCCCTCGTCAAAAGACACTGAATCCGCTTCGGAAACGGCATTTGTCATGGTGTCGCCGGAAGTAGTCAGTGACCGTATAAGCAGTTTTTCCTTGTGGTTAATGATAAGATTTGAGGAGCTTGCTCCTATCTCGAGAATGGCCTGGCACTTTTCATATGAAAATTGCGTGGAAAAAACGAATGCATTCAGTATGGCGAACAGGTCTGTATCGAGAAACAAAGGATCTATTCCAAGCCCGCCGGCACGCGACAGAAAATCGGTAATGAGGTCTTTTTTCACCGCTCCCAGCAGGATGTTGAAACTCTGGGGTGTTTCGCTTAAAATCTGGTATTTCCACTCCACCATTTCAAGAGGGAACGGTATCTGCTGTTGAACTTCATATTTCAATATATCCCTGAGTTTTTTTATGGGTACCCTGGGGACTGCGAGAGTCCTCACAAGAACTCCCCTGCCGGGCAAGGAAGTATAGAAAGATTTCGCAGGCTGGCTCTTTATGAAATTCCTCCCCTCCGTCATTATAAAATCGTCTCTTTCTTCAGGGGATCCGGGAATGTCCAACTCATCGTAATAATTGAGCCTCGCCCTGTGTCCCGAAAACTCCATGTCGCAGACCCTTATCCGCGTACTTCCGATATCCACTGCCAGGGCTTTCTTACCGCCTATTCTCATAAGCATGCCTTCGGGCAGGAAAAACTGCCCTTCGGGAAAAAAAGTTGCGGGGGACCGATTTGAACGGCCGACCTCCAGGTTATGGGCCTGGCGAGCTGCCACTGCTCCACCCCGCAATTTTAAAAATAGAAATATATTTTATAACACTCTGTTATGCTTTGTCAAGGTTTTTTAGTTCCTCGACTATTTTCTTCTCGAGAAGAGCAACATTATTCCTTATTTTGTCCAGTTTTTCCGTGTCTTTTTTGAAGTTTTTTTCCATACCGGAAATTTTTTCCTTCAACTCGATTATGCACAAAACCAGTATGTCTATCTTGTCCAGCGCAGGATACTCGGCTTCGAGACTCCTGAAACGCTTGACAATCTCTCCGTTTATTTTTTCAGCTTCATCTGTTCGCAGGGACGACTGTATCCGGTACTTTTTCCCCAGTATCTCAAACGTCTGCACTTTCCCCCCGCAGTATTCCTTTCAGATTGGAACATACGGCTTTCACTATCTCCGCAGAGAAACCTGCAACATCCTCGTTTTCCATCGTTTTTTCCGGAGACCTGAACACTACGGAAAAACTTATGCTTATACTGCCTTCGGGAATGCCCGCACCCGCATAGGAATCGAAAAACTCAATTTTCTCTACGGGCAAACCGAGAGAATCTATTGTATTTTCAATATCCTGCCAGGCAGTTTCTTCCGGCAGAATAAATGAAAAATCTCGCGTTGAGGAAGGATATCTCGGCAGTTCCCTGAAACCCTCATTCCCTGCAAACAATCCGTTCATTATCGTTTCCATACAGATTTCGCAGGCATATATCTTTTCCTTTTTCAGGTCATACGCCGTCTTGATACGTTCCGGCAGAATAAATATGCGCCCTATAACGGTTTCATCGCCGGCATAGACGTCAAGATTATCCTCTCCGCATAAAACGTCCGGCCTGACCTTGCAAAACACATCTTTCAACCCGCCGATTTCAAGCAGTTTCTCAATCCTCCCCTTGAAGGATAAAAAATCTCCCGAATTTACGGCAACAAACGAAAGGCCGTATTCTTCTGCGAAAGATTTATCTTTCATGAAATACACCTTGCCAAGTTCGAAAATATCAAGGCGTTTTACTTCATGGTTCACGTTGAACCTCGCATTTTCCAGCATCTCGGGTATCAAGCTCGTCCGCAGAAACCCGAGACTGGCGGACAAAGGGTTCTCGAGGCATGCAGGGACAGCCCGTACCGTAACTTCCGTATTTTCTCTCGTTGTAAGCCCCATATTTACAACCTCTGCAAAACCAAGCCTCACGGCTGTGTCTTTTATTTTTTCAAGAACCCCTATTTCCCTCGAGGAGAATGTCGGATTTATGCGCGCACACGGAACTTCGGAAGGAATCCCTGAATACTCCCTGTATTTTACTACCTCTTCAATAACGTCGACGTCTTCCCTTATGTCCTTCCTGTAAGCCGGAGGGACAACCGTAAACGATTCTCCTTTTACCGTCACTTTGAAATTCAGCTTTTCAAGAACGCCGCTTATGAAACTTTTCTCTATCTTCAAACCTGCAATGCGGGACACCTTTTCCGCCTCGACATGAATGTCCACGGCAGATTGTTCCCTGCTTCCCGCCGCGGTAAGCGGTCCTACTTTTCCCGCACAGATATCACCCGCAAGTTTTGCGGAGCGCGACATGCCTGTCATGGATGCTTCCCTGTCAAGCCCTCTTTCAAACCTCGCCGACGCCTCCGTGGCAAGACCGAGTTTCTTACTGCCCCTGCGCACGAGCACCGGCTTGAAAACCGCGCTCTCAATCAGGATGTTTTTCGTGCCGCCATTCACCTCGGAATTTGCCCCGCCCATAATTCCGGCAACGGCTATAACCTTTTTGGAGTCCGCTATAACCAACACTCCTTCATCCAGTTCGCGTTTCTTGCCGTCAATGGTCACAAGGGACTCTCCCCTGCGCGCTCTTCTTACCTTTATGCCGCCTTCAAGCCTGTCAAGGTCGAATATGTGCAGAGGCTGGCCGGTTTCAGCCATTACGTAGTTTGATATGTCCACGGCGTTAAAACCGCTCCTGTAGCCGAGTTTTTCAATGCTTTCTTTCAGCCATGCGGGGTGTACGGATACATCTATGTTTTTAACAATCCGGCAGGAATAATAAAAACAGTCGTTTTCATCCTCGATTTCAACCGGAAACACATCGGACGTTTTTTCTTCAAACCCGGTATCCGGAAGTTTAATGCGATACGGCGTGAAAGGTACGATATCCCTTGCTACGCCGATAAGACTCAGCAGGTCGCCGCGGTTTGCCGGGGTTTCCAGTTCAATAATCACATCATCCCCCGTCTGCTCTGTCACCGAAGGATTCAAGCCGAGAAGCTCAAGGCAGTCCAGCATCCGTTCTCTGCCGACGTCTCCGTCAATATATTCAGATATGAGTTTATATGAGTATTTCATTTTGTTTTAGGAAAACTGTCTGATGAACCTTAAATCATTCTGGTAAAAATACCTTATGTCCGTAATCCCGTACTTTATTATAGCAAGGCGCTCGATACCCATGCCGAACGCAAAGCCCGTATATTTCGCCGTATCGTACCCGACATTCCTGAACACCTGCGGATGCACCATCCCGCACCCCAGCACTTCGATGTATCCGTTGTTATGGCATGTGGAACAGCCTTTCCCCTTGCACACATTGCACGACATGCTGACCTCGGCGCTCGGTTCTGTAAAAGGGAAAAAAGAAGGCGTGAACTTCACCTTCACGCTATCGCCGAACATCTGCGTTATAAAATGGGTAAGAATTCCCTTCAGGTGCGCAAAGTTGATGCCTTCGTCAACCATCAGCCCTTCCATCTGGTGGAAAACAGGGCTGTGCGTCGAATCAACGTCATCCCTCCTGAAGCATTTTCCGACAGCGACCACCCGCAGGGGCGGTTCCGTCTTTTCCATTATTCTCACCTGCACCGGACTGGTATGGGTTCGCAGAAGAACCTTATCCTTTTCGCTTATGTAAAAAGTATCCCATACGTCTTTGGCGGGATGTTCATCCGGAATGTTCAATGCGGTAAAACAGTAGTAATCGGTTTCAATTTCGGGACCCGTTACGACTCCGAATCCCATTCTTGAAAAAATATCCGTCATCTGTCTTGTAACAACCGTCACGGGATGCAGGCATCCAGCAGAAGGCTGTCTGCCCGGAAAAGAGAGATTGGACTTTGCACCCTTTTTCCCGGTGTTTTCTCCCCTGCGGGACTCGTAGATGCGGCTGAGTTCGCTTTTTACAACGTTAAGCCGGGGGCCAGCTTCACGCTTTTCGTCGACCGAAAGTGCGGCAAAAACGGAAAACAGGGCGTTTATTTCGCCTTTCCTGCCGAGATATTTTGTCTTCCAGTTCTCAAGTCCTTCGGCAGTCCGTGCGGAATCTATATCCTCAAGCGCTTTTTTATAAACTTCTTCTATCTTTTCCGTTACCGCATTATTCCCCATCATAAAGATTATATCTCCTTATATACTCGAAAATTCTGTCCGGAACTAAGTATTTTACCGTTTTTCCTCCGGAAATACAACCCCTGATACCCGAAGATGATATTTCCATCATAGGAGAATCGATGAAGCTGTATTCCAAAAAAGGGATTGCGGGAATGCCTGCGGGAGACTTCCGCACCCTCGGAGCCACGAGGAAAACCGCTTTTCTGGCAAGCTCTCCGCACCTGTGCCACGACGGCAGGTCGTAAAACGCATCCTCACCTGTTATCAAAAATATTTCTGCATCCGGATTAAGGCGGCTGACGGCGGAAACAGTGTCAAAGGTATACGAAACTTTTTTCTTTTTGACCTCAATATCGCAAGACTCGAAATATATATTTCCTTCCACGGCCAGTTCAACCATTGCAAGACGATGTGCCTTTGAAGCAAACACCTTTTGTTTATGCGGAGGGACGCCCGAAGGGATAAACAGAACTTTTTCCAGGCCGAATTCTTCCCTCGCCCTTTCCGCAATAATGAGATGCCCCACATGAACAGGGTCGAATGTTCCGCCCATAACTCCTATCTTTTTAATTCCGGATTTGCCCATTGCCATAAACAAGATATTTGTAGGTGGTAAGCTCTTCCAACCCCATGGGTCCGCGCGCGTGAATCTTGTCCGTACTGATTCCTATTTCCGCACCCAGGCCGAACTCCCCGCCGTCGGTGAACCGGGTCGAGGCATTGTGAAAAACCGCGGCCGCATCGACCTCCTTGAAAAACTTTTCGGCGGTTTCGGCATTCATGGTAATGATGGATTCAGAATGCATGGTGCCGTAACGGTTTATGTGCGCTATCGCCTCTTCCGCGGAATCAACAATTTTAATCGCAACTATCATATCGAGGTATTCCGCCTCCCAGTCTTCTTCCGTCGCCGCCTTTATTCCTTTCAGAATCCCTGCGGTCACAGGACAGCCCCGCATTTCAACGCCGGCATTTTCAAACAGCTCCGCCATCCCCGGAAGAAACCTGTCCGCTATGTCTTTGTGGACAAGGAGAGTTTCCATGGCATTGCAGGTGCCCGGCCTCTGCACCTTTGCGTTAAGAGATACATCCATAGCCATTTTCAAGTCCGCGTCACTGTCGACATATACATGACAGACGCCCTTGTAATGCTTTATCACCGGGATACAACTGTGCCTGACCACCGTGCGGATAAGCGCCTCCCCTCCCCGCGGGATTATCAAATCGATATACCGGTTGAGGGACAGAAGATACCTCACCGCCTTCCTCCCGCCGACAGAAACCAGATTAACCATGTTTTCAGGCAGACCGGCGGAATTCAGACTCTCTTTTATTGCTTCAACGAGAACACGGTTGGAATGCTTCGCCTCTTTCCCGCCTCTCAAGATAACACAGTTGCCGGACTTCAGGCATAAAACAGCCGCTTCAACAGTGACATCCGGCCTGGACTCGTAGATTATCCCTATCACTCCTATGGGAGTTCTCACCCTTTCTATGCGCAGACCGTTGGGCCTTGTCGTCTGCCATATTTTCTCTCCGACCGGGTCAGGCAGGTTTTTTACGTTTTCTATACCTTCAGCCGTTTTCTTTATCCTTTCCGGAGTCAGCGTCAACCTGTCAATGAAAGCGGACGAAACACCGTGTTTAACCGCAACGGCTATATCTTTCCTGTTGGCATCTATTATTTCAGAAGTCTTTTTCAACAGGTTATCCTGCAGTATAGAGAGAAAAAAGTTTTTCTGCTCCGCTTTAAAATTCAGGGCGTTAAACGATTCCTCCCTGGTTTTTTGCGCCATTTCAAGAATCTTTTCTTTCCAGTCCATCCACACTCCCTTACCCGGGAATAAAGAGCGTCCCTGTTTCTTCGCCGCCGAACGCCTTCTTTATACTCCACATTTTTTTACCGTTCAAAACGACGCAGAATTTTCCTCTTTCGGTTACGTATTTTGCCGCGGCAACCTTGCTTTTCATCCCCCCCACGCCCTGTCTCGACACGGAACACAAAACAGTTGTGCCTTTCAATTCCCCGAAATCTTTTACCATGCCGATAACCCTGCTGGCGGAATTCGTTTTGGGGTCGCCGGCGCACAAGCCGTCCACGTCGGTAACAATAACCAGCATGTCGGCATCCAAAAGTTCGGCTACAAGCGCCGACATGGTATCGTTGTCGCCGACTTTTATCTCGTCCACAGCCACGCTGTCATTTTCATTAATCACGGGCACAACCTTCAACTTAAGAAGGGTGCCTATGGTCTCCTTCGCATTTTTCTTTCTTTCGGGTACCGTAAATATGTCCCTTGTCAGCAGAATCTGTCCCACGTTTATGCCTTCTTCCTTGAACAGGCGTTCATACACCCTCATCAGCCTGCTCTGCCCTATGCTTGCGGCGGCCTGCAGTTTGCTTATCTGACCGGGCCTTTCACCCCACCCGAGCACCTGCATGCCGGCGGCGATTGCGCCCGAAGTCACAATGATTGCTTCGACGCCCTTTTCCTTTATCAGGTAGCAAACCTGCTCCACAAGGTGCTCGATAACAGACATGTCGAGACGGTTGTTTTCAGCGGTAAGCACCTGCGTCCCTATTTTTATAACGACCCTGCGGACTTTCTTAAATGCATTGTTTCTTTCCATCCCACTTTTCCCTCGTTTTTTTCAAAATGTCAAGTTTTGCCGCCAGTTTGCCGCAGGCATCTTTTTCAAGCATTTCCTTCATCTCCGACAAACTCTTTTCAAACTCCCCAATCCGGAGAAGAAGGTTCTTCCTGTTTGCCGTAAATATTTCAGCCCACAATTCGGGATTGCTCTTGCCTATACGCGTGGTATCGAGAAAACCGGCGCCTATGCATCTGTTCAAATTTCTATTTTTTTTCCCGGCTTTTTCCACGAGCGCTATCATGGAAAAAACCGCAAGATGCGGCAGATGACTCGTGGCGGCAACCAGACTGTCATGTTCCCCCGGTGAGAAGACAAGCGGAACCGCTCCGATAGACTTCCAAAATCCTTTTACCCTTGTTACGTTTTCCTTTTTCGTATGCCGTGAAGGGGTTATTATTACAAACCTGTTCTCAAAAAGGTTTTCCACCGCCGCATCGATGCCGCTCTTCTCGGAACCGGCCATGGGATGAGAGCCCACGAAATTCGAATCCTTTCCCAGTATCGCCTCGGCATCCTTTACCACCTTTTCCTTCACGCTGGCGGCATCTGTGACGAGAAGCGACGGATTACGCCTGGCTATTTTTGAGAAATAGCCGTTCATCACCCCTATGGGCGTAGATATGATAAGGAAATCCAGACCGGCAATCCCCTCTTCGAAATCCAGAAAATACTCATCAATAATACCGCGGTTTTTTGCTTTTTTGAGGGTGGACGGTCTCTTGCTGAAACCTGTAACGCGGCAGGCAATTCCTCTCTTTTTTATTTCAATCGCGAGAGAACCGCCTATCAACCCCAGCCCTGCAATCCCGATATTTTTAAATTTCCCCATAGACTAAGAGATTTTCAGGACTTTTTGACGCCGCTGTCAAAAAACTTCAGCAATTCAATAGGCATAGGGAATAGTATCGTCGAGTTCTTTTCGGCCGCAATTTCCGAGGCGGTCTGCAGAAATCTCAACTGGATGGCAATAGGTTCGGAAGCAAGGACCTTTGCCGCTTCCATAAGTTTTTCCGATGCCTGGTATTCTCCCTCTGCATTGATAACCCGTGCGCGCCTGTCTCTCTCCACCTCGGCCTGCCTCGCCATGGAACGCTTCATTGTCTCCGGCAGTTCCACTTCCTTGATTTCCACAAGGCTGATTTTTATGCCCCAAGGGTCGGTCTGCTCGTCTATTATCTTCTGGAGCTGCTGGTTTACCGTATCCCTCTCCGAAAGAATCTGGTCAAGTTCAAACTGTCCGGCAATTCCCCTGAGCGTAGTCTGCGCCAACTGCATCGTCGCCAACTGATAGTTTTCAACCGCAACGACGGCTTTTGAAGGGTCCATTACCCTGAACCAGACAACCGCGTTTATCTTGGCAGGGACGTTATCGCGGGTCATTACCTCCTGCGGTGTAACGTCGAACGTTACAGTTCTCAAACTGATTTTTATCATCCGTTCAATCATGGGCAGTATGAAAAACAGTCCGGGGCCCCTTGCACCAACGAGCCGCCCCAGCCTGAAAATAACCCCTCTTTCATACTCGTTCACTACCTTGATTGCATTCGCCAGAAACATAAACACTATGACGCCGATTACCAGTCCTGTTCCACCCATTGATTCCTCCTTTGCCCCAAATTCCTAAAATACAGGGATTAGCGATTAGTTTTTAGGGATTCGGAAATACTTTTCTCTTCCTCTGTTTTTCCCGCTTGCCCCGTTTTTTCTTTACGGGGAACCTCCAATCCCGACTCCCTAATCTCTGTTTTTTTCCTATGAGGGGCTTCGATTTTGCTTTTCACCTCTAAAACCTTAACACATCCCTCTATTTCCTGTCAACCGATACGGGGGTCAGGAAACGGAGGATACTTTTGGCGGCGCGGCGG
>CAYPTS010000006.1:0-46676 GCA_964413825.1 uncultured bacterium | reverse complement strand
TATCGCATATCCCCTGAATGAAAGGGCATTCAGAAAACTCATCAGGCTGTTTCCGCTGTTCCTTTTTCATGTTTTCAAAAGACATAAAGGAAAAAATATAGATTTGCTGAGAGAAGAACTGGGGACAGGAGGGTGAGTTCTCAGGGAGTCGGATTTCGCCGTAGTGCTTGCCTGTGCTGAAGCCCAAGCCCGAAGGGCTGTTTCCGAGTCCGGAAACTGGTATTCTTTTGCCATGGACTGCCTTCCGTCCTTAATCAGAAATTATTGAGATGGGGTGGGGCATTGCCAAAAAGGGCAGGTTGTGGTAACATACAGAACAGGTTAAGCGAAAATGAGAAAACACTTATTCGTTTTTTTACTCTTGGCAGGGGGTATGTTACTTGCGGGATGCGGACGCGGCAGAACCATGTCGCCCGAAGAGCTCAAGGAAGAGATTTCAAGGAGCGTGCCCGAAGAAGGATTTGAACCCATTGTGGAAATATCCCCGGGAATATCGGTAAAAAGTTACGGCAAAAAACGTCCTTACGACCTTTTCGCCCCGCTCCCGAAAGAAGAGACTCCCGCGCCCTCCGCAGAAGAAGAGACGAAGGAATCTGCCGCCGCTCTTCCGGCAATCAAACCTGCAGAAACAGGTTTAAAACCGGCGGAGCCCGCGGAAAAAAAAGTTGCTTCTCCTTCACCTGCGGAGATTGAAAAACCTTCCGAAGTTAAAAAAACTCCGGCAGTGAAACCCGCCGCACCCCGCCCCGAAAGCCTCGCTCTTCTCGGAAACTGGAACGGCGAATGTCTTGTATACCAGATAACGTGGAATTCCATTAAATTCGGAAAAGGAATGCTCGCGTGCAGAGAAACAAGCAACGGGTACGGCGACATCTACCACATTGTAGGCCTTTCTGTGCCGGAGGGCAGGGCGGTCGGTCTCGGCATGGGGCTTTACAGGATGGATGCGTTCATCGACAAAACCACCCTTCTTCCGCACTACTATTATCAGTACGGTAAAAGCAGGGATAAAGAGGACATACTTGAAATCCGTTTCGATTGGAATAAGAAATTTTACAGGACAAAATACAGAAAGTTTGAAAAAGGCAAATTATACAGTACAAAAGAAACAACGGTGGACATAGATGCTGACGCCGCATACGACGGAATATCGATATTTTACGTGGTGCGCACCCTTAATCTCGAACAGGCATGTTCCTTAACCTTCCCCATCGCTTTCAGGGAGCTGTGGGACCTGACCGTTCAGATTACCGGAAAGCGCACCGAAAATATTCAAAGTCTCGGCAAGCGGGAGGTTTACGTTTTAAAGCCGCAGGCGCAGAGCGACGAAGGATTCTTCACGCGCGGTGCAATGGACCTGTGGATTACCGCCGACAGCAAACGGCTTCCGGTACACCTCGAAGGCAGGGTCGCTCTCGGCAAAGCAAGGATGTCGCTGATATCCGAAATGAAACTTGGGGCGGACGTGAATTTCGACGCCAATACAATTACCGAGATTCTAAGCAGATTCAACTAAATGAAAATCCTCTCTATTGACACCACCTCCGAAACGGGAAGCATAGCATTTCTCGAGGACGAAGAAATAAGACACGAACTTACCTTTAACATCCCCGACATGGCGGGAAAACTGGCCGGTTATACGGAAAAAATCCTCGCAGACAACGGATGCCGCGCCTCCGAACTCGGACTCATCGTCGTTTCCCGAGGCCCCGGGCAGTGGACAGGGATACGGCTGGGAATGGGATTTGCAAAAGGCATCGCCTGCGGCGGAAAGGCGGACATCTACTGCATAGATACCGCCGGCAATGTTTTTTCCGCCATAAGAAACTTTCGAATTCCTGCTTTGTGCCTGGTTAACGCATACCGGCAGAGAATGCACGTCTCCGTTTTTAACGGAAGGTTTAATCCTGCAAAAATTTATCCTGTCAGGACAGTCACGCATGAGCGTCTTTTTGAACTCTGCAAAAAAAAGAAGGTTTTCCTGACAGGTCCCGGTACCGCTGTAATACCGGAAGAAATCCGCAGACTGAAAAACGTAACCCCTGCGGCGCGGCACCTTTTAGTCCCGACGGCCGGAAACGGCGCCGTACTTGCGCTGGAAAGAATAAAAAAGAATGTTCCTTCACTGCCGTTAGAACCGTTCTATGGAAAATAAAAATCTTATAAGAATTTCCTACGTTATTTCGGGCTCCGAAATAGGCGGTACGGAAAAAATGCTGATAGACATGGCTGAAAATCTTCCTTCAGAAGTTTTTTACCCCCCGTGTGTTTTCGCGATAAGGGGCGAGGGAACATTCACCGGAGAACTCCGAAAAAAAGGCATACGGGTCCGCGTATTTGACGTGAGAAAAAAACCTTTGCAATTTATCGGTCTTATAATGTCCATAAAGAGGGAACTGCCGGATATCCTGCATTCCTTCCTTTTTTACGGAAACCTCGCCGGGAGGCTTTGCGGAAGAATTCTTGGAATCAAAGTTGTCATATCGTCGCAGAGAAGTACCGACGACTGGAGACGAAAAATACACTGGCTGGTAGACGGCTTAACCGCAAGATGGGCGGATTTCATTATCTCCAATTCGTATTCCGGAAAAGATGTGCTCGTTGAGAAATCACGCATTCCCCCTGCAAAAATAACGGTAATACCCAACGGCATAAAAACAGAGGTTTTGTCCGATACCTTTTCTCCGGCGGATTTCGGAATACTGCCGGGGCAGGCGGTTGTTGGAACCGTAGGCAATCTCCGCACGCCGAAAGGGCATATCCATATCGTAGAGGCGGCTCCCGCCGTGCTGGCAAAATTTCCCGGCACGAAGTTTGTCATAGTAGGGCAGGGCGAACTCAGACGGAATCTGGAGCAGGAAGCCGGGAAACGCGGAATTGCGGAAAACTTTATTTTTACAGGATTTATAAAGAACGCCGCGAGGGTAACGCGCCTGTTCGACATTTTCGTCTTTCCATCCCTGTGGGAAGGATGTCCCGTCGGGGTTCTTGAAGCGATGGGGCAAGGCAAGCCGTGCGTCGCCTTTTCTGCCGGAGACGTTCCGTATATAATAAGAGACGGAATAGACGGATTACTGATATCCGGAAGGTCGTCAGGAGAACTCGCAAAAGAGATAATAAAACTTCTTGGCGACGAAGACCTTCGGATACAGATGGGTGCCAACGCGAAAAAAAGAGTATTTGAGCATTTTTCTTTCGACGGGATGATGAATTCATACGTTTCCTTCTACAAAAAAGCGGTTGCGCTAAAAGCAAAGAACGGGTAAAATTTCATCTGTGTTTTTCCGGGAGCATTTATGAAAAAGAGAAAAAAGAGAAGAAACGAAGCGCTGGACTGGTTTAAATCTCTCATATGGGCGGTTGCCATTGCCCTTGTTATACGGATGTTTCTCATAGGAAATTTCAAGATACCCACCACCTCCATGGTGCCGACGCTCAAAGTGGGAGACCGCCTTTTATCGAATAATGTCATATATAAGATACGCCCTCCGAAACGCGGCGAGGTCGTCATTTTTAAATACCCTGAAGACCCAAAGCGCGATTTTGTCAAGAGAATGATAGCTCTTCCTGGCGAAAGGGTCATGATTAAGGACGGCAGGATATACGTCAACGGCAAAGAAGTCTTGGATGCCAAGGTTGCTTCAAGATATTATTACAGCGAAGGGTTTTACGGTAACGAGTGGGAGACGGAGGTTCCAGTCGACGGCTATTATGTCCTCGGCGACAACAGTATAAACAGCAAGGACAGCAGATACTGGGGATTCGTGCCGAAAAAAAATCTTGTGGGAAAAGCGCTGTTCACTTACTGGCCGCCGTGGAGGATGGGCTTTATCAGGTAACGGCAATGGAAAAAAAACAAAAACAGGAAGATGACAGAATTATTCCAGTCAGGGAACACGACCTGCATAAATTGAAAGAACGTTCGTCCAAAATTAAGGAGATGGAGAAGCTAATCGAAAAAACGGATGCGCAGATGAGCGAACTCAAAGACAGGTACCTGCGTACCGCCGCGGAATTCGATAACTACAAAAAGCGCACCGACAGGGAGAAACAGGACATATTCAGGTTCGGTACGGAAAATCTCATCATGCAGTTACTGCCTTTCGACGACATATTCGAATCCGTGATGAAACAGTTGGAAAAAAATCCGTCCCCGGAACTCATTCACAAAGGCATGGAAATGCTCAAACGGGAATTCACAAAATTCCTCGAAAACTCCGGAGTGAAAAAGATTGAAACAAAGGGAAAGCGCTTCAATCCGGAATTTCATGAAGCCTCGGCAACGGTGGAAGCGGATGAAGAAGAAGGAACCATTGTGGACGAGGACAGGAGCGGATACATGTTTCACGACAGGGTACTGCGTCCGGCCATGGTCAAAGTGGCGAAAAAGCCCCCTGCCGAAACAATTGATAATGAAAATTCTGGCACCGGCGAAAATTAATCTTTTACTGGAGGTCGGGACACTGGAAAGAGGCTTTCACGAATTAACCTCGTTTGTAGACATCGTAGATTTGTACGATGTCATCGAAATAAAAGAATCATTATCAACAACGGTCAGATTCCACCCCCATGCAGGCATTCCTGAAGAAAATACCGTTACCGCCTGCATAGCGCTTCTCAAATCTCTTTTCAACGTTAAAAAAGGCGTAAGTGTGACAATCCGCAAGAACATTCCTCCCGGCAGCGGGCTCGCGGGAGGCAGTTCCGATGCGGCCGCGGTGCTGAAAGCGCTCGCAAAACTGTGGAATCTGAACCTTTCCGCCGAACAGCTTCTTGATGCGGCCGCCAGAATAGGCAAAGACGTTCCGCTGTTCATTCACGGCAAACGGTGCATTATGAAGGGATTCGGAGAACGGATAACGCCGGTTTCCGGCAGTCAGCCGCTTGTATATTTCCTTGCCGTACCTCCTTATGTCGTTGCGACAGGAGTTGTTTATTCACGCTTTGACGCTCTGGGGCTTAAAGGAGATTTGACAGGAATTGACGGAAAAATTAAACTTTTAAATGACAGCATTGAAAAAAAGGACATAAAAAGCGCGGAACTTTTAATGAAAAACGGACTGCAGATTCCATACCTGGATATATGGAAACAATCAAAGGAGGTGATGGACTTATTGCAGGAAACATCAGGCAAAAGGATTTTTGTTTCCGGAAGCGGGGGTACGCTTTTCTCCGTTTTTTCCGACAGACGCGAAGCAGAAGCGGCGGCTCTTTTTCTGAACGTTAAAGGATGGAAAGGTTACGTTGTTGAAAGCGTGATAACTTCTTAGACAGGGAGGGCACGATGGAAATTACTGAAATAAGAATTTCTCTTGTTGGAAGGCCTAACAGCAGGTTGAGAGCATATGCTTCCATAACTTTTGACGACGCATTCGTAGTAAGGGATATAAGAATCATCGAGGGCAAGAAAGGGCTTTTCGTTGCCATGCCCAGCAAGAAAATGCAGAGAGACTGTCCGAAATGCGGGTTCAAGAATGCTATATCCAATAAATTCTGCGGCTCCTGCGGCACTGCCCTCGCTCCGGTGGACGAAGAACAGTTTACGCCTTCCCAGCAGCACAGGGACCTTGCACATCCCATAAAAACGGAGTTCCGCGACTACATCCAGGAGAAAGTCCTCGCCGAGTTCGATAGAGAATTAAAAGCCGTACAGTAATGAATACCTACACATATACAGGACTGGACAAGAACGGCAGGCGGGTAGCCGGTCAAATCGACGGTGAAGACGCGGCAGGGATAAGGAAGCATTTAAAAGACAGGGGCATTTACGTTATAGGCGTTTCGGAACACTCTTCGTTCATGCCGTCTTTCAACCTCGGGATAAAGGAATCCGACATTGTTCTCGCCATGAGAGAACTGGCGACGTTCGTCAGCTCCAACCTTCCGTTAGATGAATGCCTGACCGGAGTAACCTCGCAGATGAGGCCAGGCAGACTCAAAAAAGTGTTTGAGGACATTCAGAGGAAGATACGAGAAGGAAAGAGTTTCTCCGAAGCGCTGAAGGACTTCCCGCAGGTTTTTTCCGATATGATAATTTCCATGGTGCGGGCTGGAGAAGAAACGGGAACGCTGGACAGGATTCTTGTCCGCATATCGGATTTTCTCGAAAAAAGACAGACGTTTAAAAACAAGATAAAAAGCACCATGAGTTATCCGGTTTTCATGCTTGTAGTTTCCGCCGCAGTTTTCATTTTTCTTCTTTCTTTCGTAACCCCGACCATCACGAGAATTTTTTCGCAGATAAACATGGACCTGCCTGTTCCAACACTGATACTGATGAAAATAAGCGGGTTTTTCAAGGCGGGATGGTTTTATATGGTATTGGGAATAATCCTCCTGTATTCCGGTATCAGGAGATTTTTCACCACTTCCCGGGGAGCAAAGGTTATGGATGCGGTAAGGTTCCGGACGCCGGTTTTGAATAACATACTCGTTAAAAAGGAAATTATCCTTTTTGCCAGAAATGTCTCCACCTTGATAGAAGGCGGAGTGGATATCATAGAATCGCTCAAAATAGCCAGCCAGGTGATTTCAAGCCCGGCGATGAAAAATGACGTAAAGGAAATTATCGACAGCCTGTCAAAAGGCGGGTCGCTTTCCGCATCTTTCAGAAACAGCAGGCACTTTCCTTATCTCGTAACCCAGCTGGTAAGCGCCGGAGAAAGAAGCGGCACGCTGGCCGAGATGTTCAACAGGATAGGGGAGATTTACGAGGAAGAGGTTTCACAGAGTTCGACAAGACTGGTGAATTTTATCGAGCCGGCCATGATTCTTTTCATGGGAGGAGTTGTAGGAGTTATCGTTTTGGCGGTACTCCTGCCGATTTTCCAGATAAGCCAGTCAATTAGATAGCAAAACATTGTTCGCCTCCACTAAAGAGGCGAGGCACGGTACGTTGGAGGTGGAAAAGATGAATATATTGTCCAGGCACAATGCGAAAAAAGGGTTCACATTTATAGAGTTAATGGTAGTGGTTGTCATTCTTAGCACGCTGATTGTGCTGGTTGCGCCGAGATTTTTCGGCAGGATTGACGATGCGCGGATTACCGCGACGCAGATACAGATTAAAAATCTCGAACAGGCGCTGAAACTCTTCTACCTTGACAACGGCTTTTACCCGGGCACAGAACAGGGGCTTCAGGCGCTGGTCGAAAAACCTACGTCCGGAAGGATTCCCAACAAATGGCGCGAAGGCGGATACCTTGAAAAAACCGTTCTGCCGAAGGACCCGTGGGGCAACGATTTCATATACTTGAGTCCGGGCAAACAGGATGAGGATTACGAGATTGTCTCGTTGGGAAGAGACGGAAGGGAAGGAGGAGAAGGTCCCGATGCTGAAATATCGAGTTCTCAAATCTGACGGTTATACCTTTGTCGAGTTGATGGCGGTAATTATCATCATAGGCTTTTTTTTTATCTGAGTTTCCCTGTCGTAAAAAACATCCTGCCGGCCAAAGAAAACGAAAAAGTGCTTGAAATTGCCGATGCGATAACCGCCTCGGCAAACCGTGCAGTTGAACAAAAAGCGGCTGTTTTTTTCTTCATCGACCTTGATGAGAACGAATACTGGACTGAAGATGCCGTGCCCGAAACAGACGGTCTGCCGGATGAAGAAAAGGAGATTTGTCCCGTAACGACTCAACTGTTTTTCACCCGGGGCAAAAATTCCTCAAAAGAAACGGATAGCGGAAACATCTCTTTTTTGTTTTTGCCGGACGGCACGAAAGAATTCGGCTTGATTTCAATATTCGACCCGGAAACCGAAGACCTTTACACTCTGTTCATAAATCCTTACCTGTCCGCGACGGAAATCTATAAAGGAGCTATAAACTTCGATGAGCACCAAACGATGTAACTCCGGCTTTACACTGCTTGAGGTGCTGATTGCGCTGACGATATTTGCAGTGGCGGGCACCGTGTCCCTGCAGGCATATCTTTCATCCGTCAGACATGTGCAGATAATGACTGAAGAAAAAAACTATGTTCTCTTGTCCGCGGCAAAGATTGAGGAACTGAAAACCGCACCGGAACAAGTTGCGGAAAAAAATTCGGGAGCATTCGCGGAACCTTTCGAAGAATATGAATGGTCGCTGGAACTTTCCGACTTCATCGTGGAAGATACTGCGTCCGGCATGACATTCACCCCATACAAACTTACGGTTCGCCGCGAAAACAGGACTTTTTCCATGACGGTGCCCTTTTTAAAAACAGAGGAAAAAGAAACTGCGGAAGGCGTGCAATAAAAACCCCTTCCTCCACTTCGCAAATGGGGTAAACAGGAGATTTGGAAAAACAATGTTTATCGGACAAAAAAAACGGAAGGGATTTACACTTGTTGAAATCTTAATTACCACACTTCTCGTTTTTCTCGTTTTCACCCTTATTTACGCAACTTTTTTTTCCATAAGTTCCGTAACCGCACAACTGGAAAAAAAAATGAAGTCTTCCGAACTTGTTTTCAAGTTTCTGAAACAGTTCGGCGATGAAATAAAATGCATGATACTCGAAGACAAAGACGATACGTCTTTCTTTGAGCGGAAAAAACTTGCATTTACGACAACGGACAGAGCGATGCCGTACCCGGCAAGGATAACCTACTTTGTCGAACCGTCCGGGAATAACGGGGAATCCCTCTACAGGAGGCAGGAAAACCTCCTCGACGGTTATTCTTTTGTCCAGCCGGCGCTTCCTGATGCCGACAGTATAGATTTTCTTTTTTTCGACGGGGAATACTGGGATTATGCAAAGGAACAAGAGAAGATAACGGCAGTTGCGGTTGAAGTGGATTATGCCGGAGAAAAAACGTTTTTTCCGGTAAAATTATACAGGGAAAAACCGGATGATGAAAAAAAATAGCGGGGTAATCCTTCTTTTTGTCATGGTATTCACGGTGGCGATATCAACAGTGGTGATTTTTTTCCATGCAAAAGCAAAGAACTACACGGATGTTTTTGCCGGCACACAACAGTCTTTCGTGCTTGAAAACATTGCCGAAACCGGCGTTGAAATAGCAAAAGCAATAATCATGGCAGATAAAAAGACGTCCGTTGTGGTAGAGGAGGAATCGCCCGCCCTGATAAAAAGAGAGTACCAGTTCGGAGATATAAGGTTGTTTCTCTTCATTTCCGACGAAAACTCAAAGATTAATCCCAACCGGATTTTCGGTGTTGAAAAAGGAAGAGGCAATACACAGATTGCCGAGATTTTCGACCGCCTTTTTGCCGTTCTCGGATACCCCGCAGCATTTCCATCTTCAATTCTTGACTGGATAGACGAAGACGATATGCAGAGGCCGTCCGGAGCGGAGTCGTTCTTTTACCGAACCGAAGGATTTCCATACGTGCCGCCGAACAGGAACCTTTATACGGCCGAAGAGATTCTGCTGGTGCGCGATTTCACAAAAGAAATCGTTTTCGGGGACGAAGAAAAAGAAATCACGGGACTGATAAATTTCATTACTTCCTTTTCTGATGGTAAAATTAACGTTAATACCTGCGGACTGGAGATGTTAAGCGCTCTCGGATTTCCCGCGGCAGACGCGGAAAAAATAGCCGAGGAACGGCAGAGACGCCCGGTGGAGGAAAGTTTCCTCACAGGCGTAAACAAAGAAGTTTATCTCAAAAACCGCGGTATTATAGCTTTCAAGAGCAGTTACTTCATGATAGAGTCCACAGCGGTAAACGGCGGCGGTATACAGAAACATGTCCGCTGCCGCATTAAAAAAACGGACGAGGAGATAAATACTGCGAGGATGGAAATCAGATGAGAATCGTTACGCTTTACATTCAGCAGGGCGGGTATATATACTCGGTGAACGGCGCGCGTACGCTGAAGCAGGGCGTTATAGGCGAGGGGGAAATTGACGGATTCCTGTCTGAAAATCCGCCGGGCGTCCTGAACGTGATACTGCCCAAGATGGAATTGATTTTCAGAAAACTGGAATTTCCATTCACAGGTGCTGGAAAAATAAAACTTGTAATGCCGCAGGAATTGGAAAACATTCTGCCGGAATCTCCTGAAAACTATCACTACTGTTTTGAATTTTTTCAAATTGACAGGAGTAAAACGACCGTTAACGTCTATGCGGTGAAAAACACGGTCTGCGCTTTCTGGAAAAATACAGCAAAAAAATACAATTCAAAGGTGCGCTTTTATTCGGATGCGCTCCTGTTCCACAGTTTTCTCAAACAGCATTCCTCCGAAAAAAATCACATTGGAATTTATGGACTGCCTGAATACCTGCTGGTCAACCTGACGGAAAACGGCATTCTTTCCGGTTCCTACTCGTACGATTACAAGGATTCCGAAACCGTCAGAACGCAGGAAATCCTTTCCGATGTCCTGTCGCGCAAAGAACTTGCGGTGTTCGTAATTGCTGATGCGGATACGCGCAAAAAAATAGAAATCCCCGCCGAAAGGCGTAAAGAGACGCTTTTTACTCCGCAGGTGGAAAATCGTTTTCTGTTTCATGCACTTATCGGCGCCTATCCGTATAAAAGACCTATGAGTTTCAGGAAACTCCGCCGCGGCAAAAAATTTCCCGTTTACGAGGCCGTTATTCTGGCGGCGTTCCTCGCGGCAACGGCGTTTCTTATGTCCCCGTATTTCCGACTGCCCGCACAGCAGCGCCGGCTTGACGAACTTTCAAAAAACATGAATGAAGCGCTGCTTGCCGTCTGCCCTGACGTTACAAGAATAGTAAACCCTCTCGTGCAGATGCAGGAAAAACTTCGCGACATGAAAAGCGCCGGCGATGCGGTCTCCGGCTACCCCTCGGTACTGAAAATCATGGCCGACGTAACTGCCCTCTTTCCGGAAGACGCAACGGCATCCATAGACCAGTTCACCATCGCCGGAGACACCTTAACCATTTCGGGAAACACGGGTTCTCTAAAATCTCTCGAAGCAATAAAAGAAAAGATAGAGCGGTCCGGAACCTTTACAATTGCCAGCATGGGAACCATATCCTTCGACTCGAAAAACAGAGTTGCTTTCAGTATAACTCTCAGGATAACGGACAATGAATAACAAGAATCTTTTTGCACTCTTGCTCGTTTTTTTAATCATTCTGCAGTTTAAGTTTGTCTATTCACCCGGAAAAAACAGGCTCAAATCCCTGAACAATCTTATTGAAAACAAGGAAAAGGAATTTGAAACGCTTAAGAAACTCTGCGCTGAATACAGCGAACGCGAAGACAGGAATATAGAAGATGCGGTAAAGACCGCAAGAGCGGATTTTTCCCTTTTTTCATATGCGGGAGGACTTCTGGCAGGGCACAAACTCGAGAAAAGTGTCGCAGGCATTCAGCCCCTGCCGGTTTCCATCAAGGACGGCTTTTCTGTAGAGCGGCTGAAATTAAGTCTGCAGAGGGTAACGCTGAAACAGTTATATGATTTTCTTTACGAGATTGAAGGCTCGCAAAACGCCGTATACATCACGGATTTCAGGATGCGCAAAGATAAGGATAACCCATTCTTTCTCTCCGCCGAAATGGAACTTGCCGCCGTCAAAACGGCAAATCAGGACCCCTCGTCATGAAAGACATCTACCTTATAGATGGAAGCGCGCTGATATACCGCTCTTTCTACGCCATCAGGGACCTCCGGACTTCTTCGGGACAGCTTATCAATGCCGCGTACGGATTTACCTCCATACTCCTAAAACTTCTGAAAGACCGGAATCCGGAGCATATGTGCGTTTTTTTCGACTTGAAAGCGCCCACATACAGGCATGACGCTTTCGCGGCATACAAAGCGCAGAGAAAGCCCATGCCGGACGAACTCGCCGCACAACTGCCGCAGATAAAAAAAATAACCGCTCTTTTGGGCATCAAGTGCCTTGAACGGAAAGGATACGAAGCCGACGACCTTATTGCGGCGCTTACTGAAAAACTGAAGGGCGGGGACTGCAGGATAGTCATAGTAACCGGTGACAAGGACATTATGCAGTTGCTCGAAGAAAATGTCGTAATGCTTAATCCTGACGGCTGGAAATATTTTTCAAAAAATGATTTTATCGAAAAATTCGGGCTTCAGCCCGAAAACATGACCGATATAATCGGGCTTGCAGGGGATGCATCCGACAACATTCCCGGAGTCCCGGGCATCGGAGAAAAAACCGCGCTGAAATTCCTGAAAGAATACGGGACGGTTGAAAACCTTTACGAAAACCTTGATTCCGTTCTGCCGGCAAAGATGCGGCAGAAACTTGAACAGAACAGAGAAAGCGCATTCTTCAGCAAGAAACTGGCGGAACTGCAAAAAAGCGCGGATACGGAAACCGGAATCGAGGAGATAAAAATTTCTCCGCCATGCTTGAAGGAACTTCTTGAACTCTTTGGAAAACTCGAGTTCAGCAAGCTTGCCGAACGGCTGAAAGAAATGCACCCGTCGGCCGCGGAGCAGGTGTGTATGCGGGAAGATGTACTCACATTCTCCACGGGAGAATCCGTCTCGATGGAAGAACTGACATCGGACACTGATAAATACAGAAAACTTATAGAGGACGCCGGAACGGAAAAATACGGATTTAACCTGAAAGAATTTATAACCGCGCTCGCCCGGAAAAAAGTCTTTCTTAAAAACCCCGCTTTCGACGCCGCTGTTGCGCGGCATCTTTCAGGCAGGGTGATAAACGAAAGCAGTATTTTCCCGCTTATGGAGCAATACGGAAGGATTTTGAAAGAACTGGACATGGAAGACCTGTTTTTCAAGGTGGAAATGCCTCTCGTAAACACGCTTGCATGGATGGAAACAAACGGCATAAAAACCGACAAGAATGTCCTTATGGAATTTAATTCTGAACTTGACAGGGAACTGGAAACACTTCAAAACAGGATATACCAGTCGGCGGGAGAGATGTTTAACGTCAACTCCCCCCAGCAGTTATCCTCCGTGTTGTTTGAAAAACTCAAACTGCCGGTCAAGAGAAAGACAAAAACGGGTTATTCAACAGATACCGCTGTATTGAAAGAACTCGCGGAGATGCATCCTCTTCCGAAATATGTGTTTGAATACAGGGAACTGTTCAAACTGAAATCCACGTATGTCGAGGGACTTATCCCCTTCATCGACGAAAATACGGGCAGGATATACCCGAAATTCAGTCAGGTATCAACCTCAACAGGACGCCTGTCCTGCAGCGGCCCCAATCTGCAGAACATACCGGTAAGAACAGACAGGGGAAGCAGGATAAGAAAAGCTTTCACCTGCGAAGATGGAAAAATCCTGTATTCATTCGATTACAGCCAGATAGAACTGCGGGTGCTTGCGGATTTTTCCGGCGACCCTTATCTTGTCCGTGCCTTCATAGAAGACAAGGATATACACGGCGAAACCGCGGATATTCTCTTTTCCGGGGATTCGCTTTTTTCCGCGACCGCGGATGTTTCCGAAACCGGCGACAGGAGAAGAATTGCGAAAACCATAAATTTCGGGATACTTTACGGTATGAGCGCATACGGACTGTCAAAGGAACTCAATATACCTGTAAGTTCGGCCGACAATTTCATAAACGATTACTTTGCAAAATTCAGCGGGGTTAAGAAATACCTTGAAAAAACCGTAGAACAGGCCGAAAAGAAGGGCTACGTTTCTACCATACTTAAAAGGCGCCGCTATTTTCCGGAGATATCAAGCAGGGACAAAACGCGCAGGGAATTTGCCAGACGCGCGGCGACAAACATGCCCATTCAGGGGTCGGCGGCCGACCTTATTAAACTTGCCATGAACCGCATCCATGAATATTTCGTCCGTGAAAAATTGAAAAGCGCCATGGTGCTTCAGATTCACGACGAACTTTTGTTCGAGGTCGTACCGGCAGAAGAAAAGAAAATCGAGGAAAACGTGAAACGCCTGATGGAAAACGTGCTGAAACTGAAAGTGCCTCTTAAAGTCGACGTAAAAAAAGGCCCAGACTACCTCGACATGTCATAGCGTGTTATTATTGACACAAACAGCCGAAAAAACTATAATCATTGTTATGAGAATAAGAAAAGTAATGTTTGCGCTTTTTTTTATGTGGGTATCGGCGGGATTTACGTACTGGGAATGGACGCCGCATACCGGACGGTGGATAAATCCCAAATTTGCCGTTAAAGGCACGCCGCAGGAACAATTTGAATTTGCCGAACAGTTAAGGAAAGACGGATATATCCAGAAATCAATAACCGAACATCAGAAACTGTTGAAGCATTATTCCGTATCGGACTACGCTTCCGCTTCTTGTTTTGCGCTCGGCGAAATTTACAGGGAATCCGGAGATGACCGGAAATCCTTTGATTATTACCAGAGAATCGTCGACAACTATCCGCAGTCCCCGCTGGTGTTCGAGGCGGTGAAGAAACAGTCCGCTATTGCAGGAAAAGCGCTCGGACAGAGGTCCCTGCGCTTCCTCGGTTCAAGGCAGAAAGAAAAAGGGGATATGCTTGCCACTGTCATAGAAAGCCATCCCTACGCAGATGATTCCGCTGCAAAAGCCCTTAAACTGGGACGTTTCTACCTTGAAATAAAAGAATACGAAAAAGCTATGGAAACCTTTGCGATGACGGCCGACAGGTATACGAATCCCGAAATTGTGGAGGAAGCGCGGTTTTACGTTCTCAAAACCGATTACTCATCGATACCGGAGGTATCCACCGACCTGAAGAGACACCGCGAGGTGAATGCGAAAATAAGAAATTTCCTGTCGGTTTATCCCGACAGCCGGTACAGGGACGAAGTTATTGAGATTCACAGGCGTCTCGCCGAAAAAGAAGCGAAAAAATATTTTGAAATTGCGGTTTATTACGAACGCGCAGGCAAAAAGGATTCCGCTCAATATTACTATAAAATAATTCACGACAACTACCCGGAAACAGAATATGGCAAGATATCGGCCGGAAAGATTAGTTCTGCTGATTAGTGCGGTTCTCCTGCTGGGCGGCTGCGGATACAGGTTCATTTCATCAGGCGGCGAAAAGATTTTTCTCCGGCAGGTTTCGAACTCCACGCTCCAGCCCCGCATTGGCATCTTCCTCAGCGGCGAATTGAAAACAACCTTTGTCGAATACCCGGGTTTTTCCCCTGTAAACTCCGAAAAGGACGCCGATTTAGCCCTGCACGTAAACATTAAAAAATGGGAGCGCCTCCCGCTGTTTATCGAAAAGAAAGGAACTGATGAGATAACCATCGCAAGATTCAATATCGAGACTGCAATTGCCGTAACCCGCAAAGGACAGACAGTCATGGAAGATACGGTATCCGACACACTTTCTGTTTCACTGGCTAAAGAATACGACGAAGACGGCATTCTTCGGGAAATTTCGCGGAAACTGGCGGCAAAAATATATTTTTATCTTCTTGACAAACATGAAAAAAAAGGATTCTGAAAACTACGTAATACTCGGTCATCCTGAACAGGCGGAAGAACTCAAACTGCACCTTATCAACAAGTATGCGGTGCAGGACATTGACATCAAAACGCTGTTTGCCGGCGAAACTGCCGTGCCTGCAATTCTTGAAGAAACGGAATTCCTTCCTCTGTTTTCACAAAAAAAAATACTTCACGTAAAAAACACTGAAAAATTTCTCAAAGCCGACTGTGAAATTCTGCAGGAGTATTTCGACAAGCCTTCAGCTCATGTGTGCCTCATAATGAGCGGCAAGAGCATAAAAGCTCCGATGGACGGCTATGCAGACGTTGCCGCAGAGAAAGATTTTACCAGTATATTTCAGA
Source organism: uncultured bacterium (assembly GCA_964413825.1). Lineage (GTDB taxonomy): Bacteria > Ratteibacteria > UBA8468 > B48-G9 > JAFGKM01 > JAFGKM01. The sequence continues at coordinate 30,961 of CAYPTS010000006.1, read as the reverse complement.
AAATCTACAGGATAGGCCCGGCGGGGGGAGGAAACAAACTCGTGGCGTTGTTCAGAGAACACCTGAAAGACAACGAGAAGGATTTTACGGCTGTAATAGCGGCGGCCATGATATATCTTAGAAACACAGTTAAAAAGCAGAAAAAGGTAAGCAGTCAAACGTTGTCTAAGTATCAAGAACTTCAAAAACTCGACTTTGGTCTTAAAACCGGGCAGGTTCATCCGGGCCCTGAACTTGAAATCTTTCTCTATTACCTATTCAGTTAATTCCACCGTGCTTCCATATCCATTAGAGGGGAGATGGTCAGGGTGAAGAGGATAGAGAAATATCAAGAGGTTTTTGCCCCGAACTTATTTTTGAATTTCGCCAGTCTGCTTTTCTTCCTTGCCGCGGTATTCTTGTGTATTATACCTTTTGCGGCCGCTTTGTCTATGCTTTTATTCGCTTTTTTAAGCAGGTCTGCAGACTTGTCGTCTTGCGCAAGAACGGATTTTTTAACTCCCTTGACAGCAATTTTCACCTTGTTTTTTTCAGCCCTGTTATAACTTCTCTTTCTTGCTTCCTGTCTCTGTTTCTTAAGTACCGTTGCTTTTCTTTTCATCTTTAATTTCCCCCGTTCAGATTTTTAATGCTATGATATTACCACAAACTAAACCCTTATGCAATACCAGCGGTCTTAAATTATGAGGATGAACAAAAAGACAGCCGAGTTTGACGAATATTACAGAATGTTTGCACAGAAACTGCACGGACTTGCCTTTAAGATGACGGGCAACAGGCAGGATGCGCTTGACATAGTACAGGAAAGTTTCATCAAGGCATACGGCAACTGGGAAAAATTCAGGGGCGACTCGGCGGTATCGACATGGTTTTACAGGATAACACTGAATCTTTCTTATGATTTCCTGAAGAAGCGAAGCAGGGCGAATATACTGCCGGTCGAGAAGGACTTTGAGGACAAAAGAGTTATTCCTGACGACAGAAGGGTAATGGAATCGGACAGGATAGAAAAAATCAGGAAAGAGATTGAAAATCTGACTCCGAAGCAGAAATCAATCTTCATACTCAAATCTTACGACGAACTGACTTATAAGGAGATAGCAAAGATAATGCACAGCAGTGTCGGCACAATAAAAGCAACGTACTTTCAGTCAGTCCAGAAGATAAGGAAGAACATGGAGGGGAAAAATGGAATGCAGAAAATTTGAAAGGATGATTATTGACTTCGCGGCCGGGGAACTGAAAGGCGGGGATGCCGAACGCCTGGAAACGCACATGGAATCCTGCGAAGGATGCAGGCAGGCGCTTGCCATGTATAAGAATATCATTGCCGAAACGAAGGCGATGCCGGCGCCGGTTTACAGTGAAGAGTTCTGGTCGGCAAAACTTAATGAAATCAAAGGCTGTCGTCCGCAGAGGCGGCGGGTGTCCTTCATGAAACCCGCAATTTTGTCCGGATGCGCCGTACTGCTTTTCGGCATTCTGTTTGCAAGGTTTTTCCATGGCGGAAGAGATGCAACCGTGAAATCCCCCGCGGTAAAAAACAATTATGCCATAGTACTCAACGAACTTCCTTATCCGGAAGATACGCTGATTGAAATGGTTGACCACATTGACGAAGATTCCGCCGAAGAAATTCTAAACATGCTGTTTGCAAACAACCTCCTCGCATCTCATGTCAGGTAATTTCCGCAGGGGTCGACTCTTGACCTTTTGAACCCGAGGGGGTCTGGTCCGATCCAAGACCTGACACCCGTCAAAAGTGAAGAATGAAGACCTGACCCCAAAGTGAGAGAAAAGTTTGCCTGTTTACGCAAATACGGTTAATATATACGGATGAACAAGAACGGAGAGATAGCGGATATTTTCAACAATATTGCGGATGCGCTTGAGTTCAAGGGTGAGAACGTATTCAAGATAAACGCCTACAGAAAAGCCGCACGCATATTGAAGGAGTATCCCGGCGATGTTTCAAAGGTAAATCCCGCGGAAATCGACGGTATAGGCAAGGGACTCGCCGAAAAAATAACCGAATATCTTTCAACCGGCGCTATAAAAAAATACACTGAAATCCTTTCCGGTATACCTGAAGGACTGCTGGACCTCCTGAAGATACCGGACATGGGTCCCAAAACACTATACCGTGTTTATCAGGAACTCGGAGTGAAAAATCTAAAGGAACTGGAAAACTCATTGGAAAACGGCACGCTTGCACAACTTTCTGGAATGGGAGAAAAAAAAGCCGAGAACATCAAAAAAGGCATCGGACTGTACAAGGCGGGTAAATCCCGCATTCCGATAGGGCTCGGACTGCCGGTAGTCTCCGAGATTGCGGCATCTCTGAAAAAAGTTGCAAGAAAGGTATCTCCCGCAGGCTCTTTAAGAAGAATGAAGGAAACTGTCGGAGACATAGACATACTCGCTGCCGGCGACAGCGGTGAAAAAATAACGGAAGCATTCGTTTCGCATCCGCTGGTCAAGAACGTCATTTCAAAAGGGAGCACAAAAGCATCGGTCATCGTTGACTTCCACAACCTGCAGGTTGACCTGCGCGCGGTTGACGCAGATTCATGGGGAGCCGCTCTGTTATATTTCACCGGTTCGCAAGCGCACAACGTAAAGATACGCGGACTGGCAAAAGACAAAAACCTGAAGATAAACGAATACGGGGTTTTCAGCGGCGAAAAGAAAATTGCAGGGAAAACAGAAGAAGAAGTTTACAAGACGCTCGGAATGAAATGGATACCTCCCGAATTGAGAGAAGACAGAGGGGAAATAGAAGCATCCCTCCGCAACGAACTTCCCCGCCTGCTGGAACTGAAAGACATCAGAGGCGATTTTCACATCCACTCTAACTATTCAGACGGCACCAACGACATAAAAACCATAGTTTCCGCGGCAAAAGATATGGGTTATGAATACGTGGGCATCTGCGACCATTCAAAAACCTCTCGCATCGCCCACGGACTCGACGTGAACACGCTGAAGAAACGCAATGCGGAGATTGACCATGTACAGGAAGAAATCCCCGGAATAAAAGTTCTGAAAGGAATGGAAGTGGACATCCTTTCCGACGGGAGTCTCGACTATCCGGACGTAGTGCTGGAACGCCTCGATTTCGTCATTGCCGCAGTCCACCAGGGATTCAGAAAAAACGTTACCCACAGGATGAAAAGAGCGATTGACAATCCGTTTGTCGACATCGTGGCACACCCCACAGGACGCCTCCTTTCAGGAAGGGAGGGTTACGACATAAACCTCGAAGATGTTATGGAGTATGCGGCAAAAAGAAACGTTGCGCTCGAAATCAATTCTTCCTTCGACCGGCTCGACCTCAACGACGTAAACATCCTTACCGCAAGGTCGTTCGGGACATATTTCATGGTAGGCACCGATGCGCACAACACGAAAATGTTACGAGACATTCAACTGGGAATCGGCATGGCAAGGAGAGGATGGCTTGAAAAAAAAGACGTGCTGAATACGTACACATGGGATACCATCCCGCTACGCAGAAGGAAGAGATAAATCGAAGCCCCTCCACTGCTTGTCATTGCGAGGAGTGTAACGACGAAGCAATCTCATAATGAGGCTGGGATTGCCGCGCAAAAATCTCTCGCAATGACAACGGGTCGGTTCGGGGCAAGGGAGAAGATGACAATGATACCGGTGATAACAATCAGAGGAGAATCAGTAGGCGAAGTATGGGAAAATAGTCTTCTTGAGTTGTGGGAAAAAGGCATATCAATCCGCACGGAATATGACCGTTCCGGCGACCCGGAAAGCAAGGACGCCACCATGCTCATGGTGATAAACAACCCTTTTTCCGAGCCGAGAATACACCTCGGTTTTCCCGGCGGCATGGAGGACCTCGAGAAATACAGGCAGGAGGTAGTTGAAGGCATTCACGACCACTGGATAAACCCCGAGGAGAAAAAATGGACGTACACCTACCATGACCGCCTGTTCAACTACAACATACCCAACTTTACAGCGGCAGGAAAAAAGAATCAGGTTGATTACATTATTAAAAAATTAAGTGGAACGTTTTTCACGAGACGCGCACAGGCCATAACGTGGATACCTCTTTACGACCCCGAAACATACGACCCTCCGTGCCTTCAGAGAATGTGGTGCAGGGTCGTGCCGGGAGCAGACGGAAAACTGCGGCTGGTGATGAACGTGCATTGGCGTTCGAGGGATGCGTACCGCGCCGCCTTCATGAATATCTTCGGACTGACCTGTCTGCAAAAATTCATTGCGGAGAAAATCTCCGAAAACACCGGGAAAGAAATTACAGTCGGGCAATACACCGACATCATTGACTCCTACCATATCTATGGGGAAAGCTTTGCGGACTTCAGGGAAAGGTTCCTTCCCATGCTCGAGAAGAGAGATTTCTATAATCCCGACCACACAAAAAGCAGAACATTGCGAAGCGACGACCCGATTGCAGTTGCAGGATTTGAATACGGCAGACAGCTTCTTGAGATGGAAAGGAAAACCGGCAAAAAAGGCGCCACCACCTGACTGCCAAGCTTTCTTGTGGGAGACATCTCCCGATGTCGATAACAGCTGCCGAAGAGATTAAGCCCGCGTTCTCTATATAATTCCGATTTTATTGTCGGCAAAGAAGTTGTCCTTTTTCACGGAAGGCTGTGAAACTTCCAATATTAACGAATCCTTTTCTGCCGTGAAGGTGTGTAAACTTTTTTGAGGCATCTTCAGAACCTGCCCCTGTTTCATCCTTATGACCTTTTTTCCGTCTACACGCATGGTAATTGCACCCCTCACCACCATGAAGGTCTCGTGTTTCTTGTTATGGCTGTGCGCCGGACATGTCTGTCCCTTGAACATGAAAATAAATTTTCCGCAGTATCCGTTTTTCTCGTCGTTTACAATCCAGTACTCGATATGCCCTGTCTTTGAGAATTCGCCTTTTCCGAAATCCAGCAGGAGGGGAGGGTGTTCATCCGGCATCTTCATCCCCCATCTGCTTATCACCTTTCCCGCTTTTCTTATAAAAGCATTTTTCGTCTTTCCGCCGTTAATCTCTATCTTTTCAGTATAGTCCATTTCAATAACTCCTTAACAAACGTTTGCATTCATTATACATCAAATTCGAGGGCATTGAGAAATGACCCGCGCGTCAGGGATAGGACACGGCAAAAGATTACTGCGCTTGCCGAAAAACTTCATTACATCCCTGACTGGTCTGCAAAAGCGCTTTCGAGCGGCAAGAGCGGATTGATAGGCATTATCCTTCCGGAAGTAAAGCACAGTTTCTACGCAGAATTCTTTGAAGAAATATCCACTTTTGCCCTCAAGAAAAATTTTACTCCCGAATTAATCCTCACGGAATTTGACCCCGCGCGAATAGACAATATCAACCGGCAGGTACTTGCCCAACACCTTGACGGGGTGATTGTCGCATATCATAACCTGAACTTTTCCTTTTTCAGCGAAAAAAAACTGCCTGTAGTCATGGTTGACGTGATAAACGATGATAACGGGCATACCGACAGGGTCGTGGTTGACAATTTCTCCGGGGCGAAAGAAGCAGTTGGATATCTCATATCCCTGGGACATCAGAAAATAGGTTTTGTCAGCGATACAGTTACAACTCCCGTAAGACTGGAAGGTTACAAGGCGGAACTGAAACACAGAAACGTAAAAACAGAAGACAGGTTTCTAATTATACGTCAGGGCAGAAGCGAAGAGGTGGGATACCAGGCAGGCCTGAAACTTCTTGCAGGAAAAGATAGACCCAGCGCCGTCTTTTGCGTCAACGACCTTATAGCGGTAGGACTCATGAAGGCGGCGTTTGAAATCGGACTGAAAATCCCGGAAGAATTATCCATTGTAGGATTTGACGACATACCGATTTCTTCTTACCTGCCGGTCCCGCTGACCACGGTGCGCCAGCCGATAAAAAAGATTGCGGAAGAGTCTTTCAGGATGCTTTTTGAAAGGATGGAAAACAGGGAAAGAAAATATCAAACAAAGATATTGTCAGCGGAACTTATCATCAGAAAAACAACCGGCAGATATAAGCAATAAAAACCAAGAGCCCGAACACGCTCGTCATTGCGAGGAATGGGATTCCCACGCTCGTCATTGCGAGGAATGGGATTCCCACGCTCGTCATTGCGAGGAATGCTTCAAATGACGAAGCAATCTCAATGACAACAAGAGTCGGTTCAGGGACAAGGAGGAGAATATGGACAGCAGAAAAAGCAATAGAAGTGGAAGATTTATCCGCTGTAACTTCAGTGAAGGCGGAGCCGGCTTTACCCTGATAGAACTTTTAGTTGTGGTTGCCATCATAGCAATTCTTGCGGCAATGCTCCTGCCGGCGCTCTCACAGGCTCGCGAACGGGCAAGAGCGGCAGTATGTCTGAACAATCTGAAACAAATAGGGCTTGCAATGCAAATATATGCAAATGATTACGATGACCATTTCCCCGCTTCCGTATATCCTGGCACCGCTCCTGGTGCATCATGGACATACATGCTTTCCCCATATTTGGGTATAGCAGACTGGGCATCTACAGCGACATGACCGACAACTCTTCCAAAAAAAATATTTCGATGTCCAAGCGCACTGCGTTATGTTGACGCAGCAGGGGATGTAAGTTTGAGTTACGGATACAATATGTACGTGTGGGGATATGAAGATACAAATTACAGCGGCAAAAGAGCGCGAATCGGCAATCCCGAGACTTTGATGTTACTCGCGGATATCGAAAGGCTTGAAGGTAATAATGAATCATGGTATCTCTATGCCACACTTTCTCATGCCGCCGCAAGATTAAGAATTGCCTATCCCGAATATTTTGCTTACAGGCATAACGGAATGTTAAATATACTTTTTGCCGATGGACACGCGGATACAAGGTCTCCCAGAAGTGATGCGGTCCCGCATGGTGTAAGATACACAATAAACGGTACGTTATATGAATAAAAGGTTACTGACTCTTGATTTAAAATACCGGAAAAAGGTGGAAAGAAATACAAAGAGATATATCGACGGTTTTGTCCCTACCGCTCCTGCGGCAAAAGATACTATCACTGACAAAACCCTTTGGACCGGCAGAAAACCGTCAGCAAAGATACCCCCTGTTATTAAGAAAAATTGCATTGCCCTCGGCAAAGGCAAAAAAGAGCCCATTGTAAGAAAGGGGGTACCCGATGCCGTAATTGTCGTAGGTGAAAAAACGACAGAATTGGAAATGATTGTTGCACGGGATTTAAAAAAATATATAAATTTGATTACGGGCGCAAAGCTTGAAATAGTAAGAGAAAATGATAAAAATTCACGGCGGTATAAAATCAGTGTGGGTTCATGTTCCGTAAGCAGAACGATAATACCGCTGGGAGAAATCAAGAATCTTCACAAGGACGGATTTCTAATACGGTCAAATAACAGAATTATAGCCATTGCAGGCGGAAGCAGTATCGGGACCCAGTATGGAGTCTATCATTTTCTGGAACTTCTGGGAGTGAGATTTCTGCATCCGCGGGATGAATTCATTCCAAAGAAACAAACGATACTTTTAGGCAGGATAGATATCAAAGAAGAACCTCTATTCAACATCAGGGGCATCCATCTGCATCCGGCTATTGCCGGCCTAATAAAAATATATCCGGGATTAAATACCAAGATACACCATGTCCACAAATACGGCAGTCCTTTCGCACAGATGTCGCGCCGTAAGGACGTAAAAGCGCTGAAAGAGATTCTGGAATGGCTGGCAAAAAACAAACAAAACTTCTGCGATACGTTCTATCCTGAAGACATAAATCCCGCTCCCCAAAAAGAAAATCTTGTGGATTACGGAAAATTGAGGGGCATAAAATTTTGCGCTCACCACAGTCTGCACGTGGCATATTCAAAACAGAAAAAAAACGAACAGGGTATAAAACGTTATGCTTACTGGGCGAGGGGAGTCGTTATACCATTGGAAAAAGAGGATAAAATCAGGGAAGAATATGGAAAACTAATTGACTCCTTCACCCGCAACGGGATGGATTACATAATCTTGGACCCGGGAGGAGGAGAATCCCGCAATATCATACAGACAACAAAAGGAGAAGAACCTCTCATTGCAGGGACGTTGAAAAGACTGGAGATATTCAGACAGGTACACAAAGAGAAGAAATCCCCGTTAACAATAATAACCGGCGTTCACGGTTCAAAGGCAAAACTTTTTATGTTGGAGGTGATGCAGCAACAATCGTCGGATGTGATACGTTGTGTTCATACGATGATGCCGTTGGACATGTTCAGCACAACTCATGGAACCTACGAACTTGAAAACTATGGCTATCACCAGGCGGTGATTAAGAAAGAGCTGAAAAAAAACAGGAAGTATCTGCATTTCCCTGAATCCAGTTACGCCACCACCATAGATATAGACATTCCTTTATGGCAACCATACTACATATACAGTTTATGGCTGGACTTGGTAAAACTGTCTCAATGGGGCGCAGAGGGAAGTTTCACTTACACGCAGGGGGATGAATGGCAGTATTGGTTAAACAACTATGCCGCCTTTAATCTGCAATGGAATCCCATAAAGAACCACTGGACGGATATAATCTACAAGTATGCTGGAATATACGAAACTGATGCGGGCGGTAAAATTTCCCGTGCCATGTACAGGTTGATGGATGTCTGGGACAGGATATATTCAGACAAAGGCAGACATGTTTGCGACGGTTTTAATCTGGGTTTGTTTCTTACGGCAGGATGGTTTGCCAATTTTTTTAAAGACCTGCATGAAATTCTTAATACATCCGGGTCAAAAGATAACATGGCTATGTGGAAAAAGAATTTTTTTGACCCGATTTCCAAATCAGCGGAAGAATCAAAAAAAATATATCTGGAAATCAGCCACCATGAATTAAAAATACCCGAGGATGCAAAAGCATTTTATGAAGAACTTGTAGACTGCGTAGAAATAAACTACAAACAATTTGAACACCTTCGTCTGCTGGGGAAGGTAATCCTTCTGAGTAAAACAGGCAGGAAAACCCTGGCGCATGAAACGTTCGGCAAAGCCGTATCCGTTACAAAGGAAATGCGGGAAGTCATCGTCAAAAGAAGAGAAAAAAAATACAGATATCCCGGATACTTCAGGATATCTTTTCCCGAAGATAATATTGAAACAGGTTGGGTGTGGTGGTTACAGGACATATACGTCAGAGACGGTTTCTTGACACGGAGGCGAAAATGAGCGTAATAGAAAGATATAAGAAGGAATTTACCGGACTGATTCTGGCCACGTTTTTTATGCTGGCCGTGATTTCTCCTGCTCAGGATATATTAATTGTGGATAATTTTGAAAACGGACAGATAAAAAACTGGACAGGCTGGGGAGTAAAAGAAAAAGATTTCACTCTTTCTGAAGATTCCATGGAAGGAACCGCATCTTTGCGGATTACCTTGCCGCTTGATTATACTTCAAGGATATTTATTTATAAGACATTCGATACCCCTGTTGATATCTCAGACCATACAGAATTTATTTTTGCCTATAAGTTATCTTCGGTAAACCTGCACTCTACCGTACCTTTAATAGTTCGTTTCCTCGATACGGGAGGAAATTATTCCAGCGTATGGCAGGTAAAAGCGGCGGCGCTCAAAGAGAATGAATGGACGAAGATACGGATAACCATTCCGCCAAAACTGGGTTGGGGGAAATTAGACCCTGTAAAAATCAAATCCATATGTTTTCGACTGGAAGCGCCGTCAGTGGGAACCTCTTTGCCGTCCACTATACATTTACACGTGGACGAAATAAAGTTTTTTAAAAACGATAATGACGCAACGACTTTTTCCACTGACGCTGCTTCGGGTATTATAAAGGTTGAAACACCTCCGACTGTTGAAGAAAGCATTAAGAATAAATGTTTGTGGAGTGAAAAAAACTTGGAAAACTTACCCGTAACAATGCAGGATACGGACAATGACGGAGAATACGAAACATTAACAATCGGCAAAGGCAGCGCGGTTTCTTTTGCCGCGCCAAAAACGCCGCCTCCAAAAATAATCATTCCCTCCGGTAATTATTTGCTCAACATAGTCGGAGAAGACATAAAAAAGCATATTGAAACAATCACTGGAATAACTCCTGTTATAGAAAACAGCACAGAAAATTTAAAAGGGAATTTAATAGTGTTGTCTCCGGAAGCAGGCATGGATTCCATAGGAGATGAAGGTTTTATCATCAGCACGGATTTTTCCCGGTCACAAAACATCTTAAGCATACGCGGGAAAAGCGCTGTAGGAGTACAATACGGAGCGTATTGTTTTTTAGAACTTCTGGGAGTAAGATTTTTTCACCCGCAGGAAGAGTTCATCCCTAAAAGAAAAAAAATTATGCTGGGGGAGTTACGCGTGATGGAAAATCCCGTTTACAAGGTGCGAGGGATACATCCCCATAGAGGAATGACGGCAATACCGCCTGTGGCAAATTATCCTTTGGAATCCAATTTTAAAAAATGGGTGGAAAACAGGGATACCCAGAAAGCAAAAGAACTGATTGACTGGACGGCTAAAAACAGACAGAATTTCATTTATGGCTATCTTCATTTTTTCCCTGCATGGCTAAGAGAATACGCCGAAAAAAGAGGAATAGAAGTATCCGGAGGAATCAGTCTTTTTCCGAGAGAAAACGGGCAAACGATAAAAACAACGGATGAAAAACTCAGAGAAAACTACAGGGCGCAAATTGAAAATGCGGAAAAAAACGGTTTTAAATATGTTTACCTTGGAACAGGCACCCCTGAACGGTATCTTCCGGAGGATGAAATCAAGGAATCGCTTGATAGGATTCTGATATTTTGCGACGTCATAAAAAAGAAAGGTTCTTCCCTCAAATACATATACTCCGTACACGGCTCGTATGAACAGATACCGAAATTAACAGTACTGCGAGAAATGCCTTTGGGGCTGACAGGAGATGTTCACACCTTATTGGACCGTAATCTATTCACCCCGTGCTGGGATATGTACGGGTTGGACAACTATCACGATTTTTTATATACATATCAGCATGAACTGTCCAGAAACAGGGAAATGTGGTATTTTCCAGAAGCCACGTGGGGTGTGAATTACGATATAGATGTTCCGATTTACCGCCCATATTACCTGTATTCCCGCTGGGCGGACAGTGTGTATCTGGCAGAAAAAGGCGTAACAGGCCATTATGTGTACACGCAAGGGCTTGAATGGCTATACTGGCTGAATACTTACGGTACATTCCGTCTTCAGTGGAATCCTTATCAAAATCATTGGACGGAAATAATAAAAAACTACAGCAATATATATTCTCCATCTGCTGAAAATAAAATCCGCGAGTCTCTTGAAAACCTTATGATTGCATGGGAATTAATTGACAGGCACGGGTTACCCATGAGAATCGGCATTCGGGGAGTAGAGCTTTACAGGGATATCTTCGTTTCACTGCTTGGAGCAACAGAAAACTATGAACAGTGGAAAAAAAACAAGATGGATATATTCCGGCAGGCGACAGAACTGGCAAAGACAAGCTATGAACTTACAGTTTCAACTGGAAAAGACATTCCGCCGGACGCCGGCACTTTCTATAAGGAACTGCTGGATTGCATGGAACTCAACTATTACCATTTTAGCCATCATTACCTTGCTTATAAAACGGCCGCATTATTATACGAATATGAAAAGGGTTGTGATATAACGGCAGAAAATATTCAGACCGCCTACTCGTCCATGCTGGCCGCTACAGAAAAGGTCAAACAGATTGTTGCGAGACGAAAAAAAGAATATAGAAATCCCGAAGATTTCCAAATAGGAATTGAGGAAAAAGACAAAGCCGCGTTGAAAAAGGAGATTTCTGAAGATATACTGAATTTTTATAATGACGGATACGCAATAAAAATCGCGGATGCCGCGTTACAACCTGTCTTGAAATATTTTTTAAACAGGGACGGGTTAAAAAACATCGTTGTGGATACCTTTGAAAATGGGGTCATCGGGAAAAATTGGAACGTTACGGCGGAAACGGTTTCATCCATCGAGACAATGAGAGAAGATGCCGGGAACGGTGAATTCGCTATGCGTTCCGAAATCAATTTCAAAGACCCTGTAAAGGCAGAGAGCGCCTTTATTACTATTGTTCTGCCTGAAACTCTGGATGCAAGCAAGGGCGGAGTAGTCACCTTTCGATATAAATTTTCTGACAATAAAATATCTTCAAACCGACGGGAAGGAAGATATTACGGCATGGCGTTCAGGATGAGAAGCGAAAACGAAAATGGCGGATATAACGACGTCAGAATGATAGACGGGGCAGAAATCATTCCCAATCGCTGGTATCGGGGCATTGTTCCTGTTAATATCGGGACTTCCGCCCGGCTGTATGATTACAAAATAAAAGAGCTGACTTTCAGAATTCAGGATATGCCTGATGTGGCGACAAAATTTGACTTCTGCGTTGACGACATCCATGTTTATTTATTGCACTAATTACAAGCATTGCGAAAGGAACCTATAAAATGAAAATTAAAAAAGTTTTTTTAGTGCCGTACTGCCATGCGGACTGGGCGTGGACGTGGAACAGGAGGTGGCATGAAAAAAGATATGTGCTGGTATTCGACGAAGTACTCGATATCCTTAAAAAACATCCAAAATACAGGTGGTATTTTGACATATACAAGACTGAACTTGAACCTTTCCTGAAACAGAGGCCCGAAAGAATTGAGGAACTAAGGAAAAGAATTTACGAGGGTAAAATCGCAATCTGCGGAACTTATACCAACCTACGTCCCTCAATGACCGGAGAGGAAACACAGGTAAGGGATATACTCGTCGGGAGAGAGAAATATAAGGAATTGTTTCCAAAGGCTGACCTGTCCGTATATGCATCCACTGTTGACGTTTCACTCGGGCATCCGCAGATGCCGCAGGTTTTGAAAAAAGCCGGATACAGATATTATAGATTTGGAAGACCTCCCGCCCTTTCTATAAAAAAGATACCGCTTGAATTCTACTGGAAAGGACAAGACGGAAGCAAGATTCTTTGCAGCAGAGGATGTTACTGCGGTTTTAACTATAATGAAAACCTGGAAGAAAATTTCTTGCAGGAAATATCTCAAGACAAAGATTTAGCTCCTGCGGGAATAAGATGGCTCAGTATGGGAATGGACGATACAAGACCTTTAATGACCCCTTACGAAGATAAAGGAATACCCATATTCGATTTTATAAAAAAGTGGCATTGCAAGGAAACGTCTATCGAGTTTGCCACTCCGGTTGAATACTTTAAAGAAATAGAGAAAGAAAGAATACCTGAAGTAACGGGTTCGCTCGACCCATGCGAGGTTTGTTATAACGTAGGATGGGGCGGTTCAAACGGATTGTTTCGCCTGCGGCAGGAAAACGAGGTAAACCTGACAGAGGCAGAAAAATGGACGGCGATTGCATCCATGGCAGGATTTAAGAAGCCCTTTACGGAGTTTGACGAACTCTGGGAAAAGCACCTGCTTACCTGCGCGCATGCAACCCAGTGGCTCTTTCAAAAAGATTTTGATGAAGTAATGAACGAAGCGCTTTATGTAAAACATGCCTGTATCGAAGCAAAGAAAAAAGCTCTTTCTTTTCTTGCAAAAAATATTTCCTGCGGCAAAAATGCGGAATTTATAATCTTCAATCCTTTATACAGGGAAAGAGAAGAAAAAATTCTTCTAAAAGTTGCGTTTCCTGTCGAAAACAAATCCTTATGCCTTGTCGATTGCAAAGGAAAAGCAATTCCCTTTCAGGTAACGGACACGAACAGGAACCGGCGGGGAGAAAAAATCTTTGAGTACGAAGTAATGGCAAAGGTGAATCTCCCGGCAGGAGGTTTCAACTGTATATCAGCATACGAAGGAAAGCCTGCAACGAAAATGGTGAAAAAACCTGCTTTCTCCGCAAAGATAAAAAACTCCGAAATTGTTGAAGTCGCGGCAAACGGACAAAAATACAGAGCGGCAGAGGAAAACAGTTTCGGAAAGATGCGGCTGTACACGGTTGACACCACAAAAGGTCGCTTGCACGTAGGGCCAATTACGAGGATAGAGAATGTTCGGTGGGAAAAAACAGAAAAAACTAATGACGGGGAGATTCTTGCACATTATCGCTCGCAAGGCAAGATAGGAAAACACGAGATTGAAAGAAGCATTCTCATACATAAGGACGAACCCCTGATTGAGATTCACACTCAGGTTGACTGGAAAAAGCAAGACGGGTTCATCACACTGGAATTTCCGAGAATGTCCGGCGCCAGAATTTACGGCGATTTCCCATTCGGTGTGGAAGAAAAAGACATGGAAAACGAACCGTTTGACATCTTAATGGCGGAACGGCAGAGGAAAAATCTTTTCTTCGCAAAATCCTTCATCAACCATACCGACGGCAAAAAGAGTATTTCCTATATTAACTACGACGCAAGCCATTATTACCTTCTTTCAGACAATACAGTGGGTAACGTTCTTATCAACAGCGTCACAAACCTGACCGGATGGGAGAGACTTGTAAATACAACCATGCTGGCTGAAGGAAGGCACAAATTTGTATCGCATCTGATTTTCCATCCCGGGGACTGGAAGAAATTCAATCTGCCTGCACAGGCGGAAAGGTTTGTCAGGCCTCCGGAGATACTGTATGTTGACAAAGTGAAGAAAGGCGGACTACCGGGAGAATTTTCATTCTTTTCGGTATCACCTTCAAACCTCGTAACCACAGGGTTTTACAAACAGGGAAAGGATTACATCCTGAGGTTTTACGAGGCAGAAGGAAGAAAGACGTCTGCGGATATAAGGTTCTTCAAACAGGTGAAACAGGCTGCAAAAACCGACATGGAGAATAATATCATTGAGAACGTAACAGCAAAAGGCAATTCTATAAGACTGGACGTGGCCCCCTGCGAAATCGTCACCCTGCACCTGCGCTTCTATGATTATGGTATAATTATAGATAAAGACACTATAAATCAAGGAGGTAGTACATGCCAAAAATACAGGAAATTATAAAGGAAGCTAAATCTCTTCCTGTGGAAGAAAGAGCTTTAGTGGTAAATTCTCTTTTACGCACCATGAACCCACCAAATTCTGAAATTGACAGGAAATGGGCAATACTTGCAAAAGAGCGATTGGCTGAATTACGCTCCAATCGTGTCAAACCTGTACCGGGTAATGAAGTCTTTGCTAAAATACAGGAGTTCTTCAGTAAATGAGATTTCTATTCCATCCTGATGCAGAAGGGGAATTTTTCAAAGCCATTGATTATTACGAAACATGTGAACAAGGACTCGGATATGATTTTTCGATTGAAGTATATACGGCTATCCAAAAGATTATTGCTTATCCAAAGATATGGCCAGTGTTTAAAGATGATATTCGCCGCTATCTTATAAATCGTTTTCCATACGGGATACTTTACAGTCTTGAGGATAACGAAATATTAATTCTTGCAATAATGCATCTACATCGTAAACCGGAATATTGGAAATTCAGGTATAAAGGATAACAGGACAGAAGGTAGAAAAATAGTGGACAGATAGAGCTCTTTAGGCTGGCAGAGAGTGCCGTTAAAACGGATTTGGAAGGTCTAAGGTACCCCTCCCCACAAAAAGGCAATTCTATAAGACTGGACGTGGCCCCCTGCGAAATCGTCACCCTGCACCTGCATTTTTAGAATTGGGGAATCTGGTGTATAATTGATTAATGCAGGGACATGTCGTCGTATTCGGAGCGGGGCAGATAGGCAGGGGCTTTATCGGGGACATATGCAGTGCCTCCGGCTATTCCCTTGTCTTTGTCGACGTTGCCGAAAACGTGGTGAAACTGCTGAACGAAAAAAAGGAATATCCGCTCTGGCTTCTCTCCGGAGACAGCAAAATTGAAAGAACCGTAACAAACCTCTCTGCGCTGGACTTTTCCCGGAAGGAAGAAATCGCAAAGGCTGTCGCCGGCACAAACCTCGCTTTCACCGCAGTGGGAGCAAACAACGTTCCCGCAGTTGCGCCCATGCTTGCCGAAGGCATACGCATGAAGGCGGAAGAAAGCCCTGATTCCCACCTTAACGTCGTCATTTGCGAAAACCTGCTGGGCAGTTCAAAAGTGCTGAAAGGCGAGATTGTGAAATACCTGCCGGTAGACCATTTTCCGTTTCTCAATGAAAAAGTCGGTTTCATTGAAACTGTCGTAAGCAGAATGGTCTCGCCGCTTTCCGACGAACTCCGCCGCAGGCATCCTCTGCTCGTTACAGTTGAGCCGTACAATAGACTGCCCGTGGAAAAGAATAAATTCAAGGTGGAAATACCGCCGGTAAAGGGATTCTATCCGGTTGAAAACCTTTTCCCGTACGAAGAACTCAAGTTGTTCGTGCATAACCTGTCCCACGCCTGCCTGGCATATGCAGGGTATATGAAGGGGCACACGTACATCTGGGAATCTCTCGAAGACGCGGAGATAAGAAAACTGCTGGACGGTGTTCTGACAGAAGCGAAATCCGCGCTTATAAAAAAACACGGTTTCCAGGCCGAGGAAATTGACATCTATATTTCGGACCTCATAGAAAGATTCGACAACAAGTCCCTCGGGGATACCGTATACAGGGTGGGTCGGGACCCCATGAGGAAGATAGGTTCCGATGACCGACTCGCAGGGGGTATAAAACTGTGTGTTTCGCAGGGTATAAATCCTGAAAATATTTGTTTTGTCATGGCATATTGTTTGTGTTATAATTATCCGAATGATGCAAAAGCGGTGGAGATGCAGAAAATTATCAAGGGAAAAGGCGTCTCTTACGTTCTTGAAAATATATCGAAAATAAGCGACGAGCGCCTGACAAAAAAAATAACAGAGGATTATAATGGACTTAATGAAAGCGGCGGTCTTAAAGGATATTGAACAACTGTCGATAGAAGAGGTTGAAATACCCGTGCCTGCCGATGACGAACTTGTAGTAAAGGTTCAATCCTGCGCAATCTGCGGAACCGACATAAAGGTATACCACCACGGGCACAAGCACATCGTATTCCCCCGCATAACCGGCCATGAGGTAAGCGGAACGGTCAGCAGTATCGGAAAAAACGTGAAAGACGTTAAACCCGGCGACCGCGTCGCCGTCGCGCCCGCAATTCCATGCGGAAGATGCCACTACTGCCGGAAGGGATACCAGTCCATGTGTGAAAACCTGAAGGCGATAGGTTACCACTACGACGGAGGTTTTGCCCAGTACATGCTGGTACCAGAGGATGCGGTGAGAAACGGATGTGTCAATAAGATACCCGCCAACGTCTCCTTCGAAGAGGCATCAATAGCGGAACCTCTCGCCTGCGTCATCAACGGACAGTCCTTAAGCAGGGTGGAAACCGGCGATACCGTGCTGATTATGGGAGCCGGCCCCATAGGATGCTTCCACGCGGAATTCGCAATAAATACCGGCGCAGGCAAGGTTATACTTGCCGACATTTCATCCGAAAGAGTAAAATCCGCGGAATTCACAGGAGCGCTCACGGTCGACATGAGCAGAAGCGACATAAAAAAGACCGTTGCGGAACTTACCGATGGAAGGATGGCCGACAGGGTCATCGTGGCTGTCGGTGCGCATCAGCCGCAGGAACTTGCGCTGGAACTGGTTGCCAGAAGAGGCTCGGTAAACTATTTCGGCGGACTTCCGAAAGAAAAGCCCTTCATCAATTTCAACAGCAATCTCCTGCACTACGGGGAATTTTTCGTCACGGGCACTCACGGGTCAAACCCCATGCACAACAAAATTGCGCTGGACATGATTTCTTCGGGCAGGATAAACGCAAAAAATTACGTGACGGATAAGTTTAAACTGGAAGAAATAAAGAAAGGTCTCGAGAAGGCGGAAAAGAAGGAAGGACTGAAAATAGTTATAACACCATAAAAAATCAGTAAACCCTCACTATTTGTCATTGCGAGGAATGAGATTGCCACGCAAAATACGCTCGCAATGACGAGGATGGTGCGGAGCAAAAAAAGGGAGAGAGGATGGGAGTGGACAAGGAACTTGCAAAGAAACTACTGCAGCAGATGATGGAAATACGGCAGTTTGAAGACCGGATAATGGAACTTCTTGCCAAGAACATAGCCGAAGGCGGCTCGCATCTTTACGCGGGAATGGAGGCGGTGGCAACAGGAACCATCTCCATGCTGAATCCGGACGACTACATTACCAGCACGCACAGGGGACACGGCCACGCAGTCGCCAAGGACGGGGACCTGAAAGCCCTCATGGCCGAGATACTCGGGAAAAAAACCGGCGTATGCAAGGGCAAGGGCGGCTCCCTGCACCTTGCCGACGTATCCAAAGGAAATCTCGGGGCAAACGGAATTGTGGCGGGAAGTCTGGGTATAGCGACCGGTGCGGGACTGTCCGTCAAGATGAGGAAAACCGGTCAGGTCGTCGTATGCTTCTTCGGAGACGGGGCAACCAACAACGGCATATTTTTCGAATGTATGAACATGGCATCGCTCTGGAAACTGCCTGTCGTATACATGTGCGAAAATAACCTTTACGGCATGAGCGTATCGGTTGAAAGGGCATGTGCGGTGCATGACCTGACGAAAAAAGCGCTTGCTTTCGACATGAAGTACGACTGCGTTGACGGGCAGGACGTGATGGCGGTCAGGGAAACCGCAGGCAAGTGGATTGAACACGCCCGCAAAGGAGAAGGTCCCAGTTTCATCGTGGCAAACACATACAGGTATTACGGGCACAGCAGGAGCGACCCGAGAAACTACAGGACAAGGGAAGAAGAAAAATTCTGGCGCGAAAGGGACCCCATAAAATTATTTGCAAACAAAATGACAGGGCAGGGTGTTTTTACGGAGCAGGAGATAAAGGAACTTGAAGAGTTCGTAACAAAAGAACTCGACGAGGCGGTGGATTACGCAATCAACAGTCCTTATCCGGAACCGGAAGAATTGCACTCTGATTTGTATGTGTAAAGAAACATCATAACCCCTCACAGATTGTCATTGCGAGGAGTAGGATTCCCGAGCCTGTCATTGCGAGGAATGCTTCAAATGACGAAGCAATCTCAACGACAGGCTCGGAACAGGCTCCGCAATCTCAATTAGATTGCCGCGTAAAAAGCACTCGCAATGACGAGAGTGGTTCGGGGTGAAGGAGATTCTGGAGATGAGGGAGATTACTTACAGGGAAGCATTGAACGAAGCACTGCTGGAAGAAATGGAGAAGGACCCTAACGTTTTTCTCCTCGGCGAAGACATAGCCATCTATGGAGGAGCATACGGAGTAACGGCGGGTCTCTGGAAAAAATACGGGGATGAACGGGTACTTGATACCCCGATATCCGAGAATGCAATCGTGGGGGTGGGCCTTGGCGCCGCGCTCACGGGCATGAGGCCGGTAGCGGAAATCATGTACATCGATTTCATAGGATTGTGCCTTGAACAGTTGAACAACCAGGTGGCCAAGATACGCTACATGTTCGGAGGCAAATGCACCGTGCCGTTTACATTGAGAACCGAGGGAGGAGCGGGAAGAACTCTCGGAGCGCACCACTCGCAGTCTCTTGAATCATGGCTTATACACATACCGGGGATAAGAGTTGTCATGCCGTCAACCCCTTACGACGCAAAAGGACTTCTCAAAAGTTCAATCAGGGAAAACAACCCTGTTGTGTTTATAGAGCACAAAATGCTTTACAACACCAAAGGCGCTGTTCCAGAAGAAGAATATACACTGCCGATTGGAGTAGCAGACGTAAAGAGAGAGGGAAAAGACATTACCATGATAACGTATTCAAGGATGTCTCTTTTCTGCATGGAAGCCGCCGCTGTTCTTGAAAAAGAAGGTATTTCCGCGGAAGTCGTCGACCTGCGGACGCTACTTCCCATGGATATGGAAACCGTGGTCAACTCCGTCAGGAAAACCAACAGGGTAATGATAGTGGAGGAAGACTGCAAAACAGGCGGAACGGGTGCGGAGATAAGCACGCAGGTTATGGAACATGCATTCGATTACCTTGACGCTCCGATAGTGCGCGTTGCGGGAGAAGACGTTCCGATGCCCAAGAGCCCCGTACTTGAAAAACTCGCGATTCCGGATGTCGGAAGAATATGCAAAGCGGCGAGAAAACTTGCGGGAGGATAAGATGCTGAAGGAAATTATAATGCCGAAACTCGGGGAGACGATGGAAGAAGGATACCTCGTCGCATGGAAAAAAGAAGTGGGCGAGAAGGTTGAAAAGGGCGACGTTCTTTTTGAAGTCATGAGCGACAAGACCAACTTCGAGGTAGAATCCCTGCACGAAGGATACCTGCGCAAAAAGATTTACGAGCCGTCGGACGACCCTGTCCCTGTCATCACCGCCATAGGATACATTTCTGACACTCCGGACGAAGCCGTACCGGATACGGCGGGAAAACCCGCCGCCAAAGAAGCGCCGGAACAAAAACCTGCCGAAGAAGTGCAAGCCGCGGAAACTGCAAAGGAGAACCAAAAAACAGGGACAGACGCAACAGGGAGAATCAAGGCCAGTCCGCTGGCAAAAAAAACCGCAGAAGAAACAGGCATCGACATATCCATGGTAACGGGCACAGGGCCGGACGGCAGAATTGAAAAGAAGGACGTAATCGAATATCAGGAAAAAAGCAAGGATTCCTTTGCCCCTGCGCCCAAACCCTCTGTTAATTCTGAAGAATATACGATACAGGCGTGGACACCTTTGCGTAAGATAGTTGCAAAACGATTGAGCGAGAGCAAGAAGGAAATTCCCCATTATTATTTTCAGGGAAAGCTTCTTGCGGACGAAATTGTAAAACTCAAGGATATAAAATCGAAACAGAACGCCGCTCTCACCTATACGGATTTCCTCGTGTTTGTCACCGCAAGGGTTATAAAAGAGTATCCACTTATCAATGCCGCGCTTGTCAACGGCGAAATCAGGGTTTACTCCGCGGTAGATATCGGGCTTGCGGTATCGGCGGAGCAGGGGTTGGTGGTTCCGGTACTCCGAGACTGCGACAGGAAGAATATCTCAACTCTGTCGGATGACCGAAAAAAAATCATTGAGAAGGCGCGCGCAAACAAACTGTCCGGAGATGATACGAAGAATGCAAGATTCATCATATCGAACCTCGGCATGTACGGCGTGGAAAACTTCCAACCGATAATAAGCCTTCCGGGCACCGCCATTATGGGAGTGGGCAAACTGGGCAAAGAAGTAGTCGCCGTAAATGACAAACCCGAAATAAGATGGGTAATGAACGTTTCGTTTTCATTCGACCACAGGGTGATTGACGGGGCTTACGCCGGACTGTTCTACAAAAAATTTAAAGAAACGTTTGAAAACCCGGCACTGCTTGCTTTTTGAAGAACCTCTCACCCTGACCTTTTCCCCAAGGGGCAAAGGAGAGTTGAGGGCAGAAAAACATGCTCGAGAAGATAAAAGAAGACGTTAAGACGGTTTTTGAAAGAGACCCTGCGGCGCGCAACCTGTTTGAGGTGCTTACCTCTTATCCCGGACTGCATGCGCTTTTTATGCACAGAGCGGCGCATTGTTTATGGGGAAAAGGTGAAAAGAGCATTGCAAGGCTGATTTCCCATCTAAGCCGCGCGTTGACCGGAATAGAAATACACCCGGGAGCGGTAATCGGCAGCAGATTTTTCATCGACCACGGAATGGGAGTGGTGATAGGCGAAACAACCGAAATAGGCGACGGCGTTCTCCTGTACCAGGGAGTTGTACTCGGCGGCACCTCGCTGGAAAAGAAGAAAAGACATCCGACAATCGGCAACAACGTTGTTGTCGGTGCGGGCGCGGTAATACTCGGGGCGATAACAGTTGGAGATAACTCGAGAATAGGAGCAGGTTCGGTCGTGATAAAGCCCGTTCCTCCGTGCGCTACCGTGGTGGGAGTTCCCGGAAGAATAGTGGGCGAGATGAAAAGGGAACGCATTGACCTCGACCATAACATGCTTCCCGACCCGGTTGCAGACGCCCTGCGGATAATCATAGAGGAACAGCAAAAGATTGAAGAACGCCTCCTGACGATTGAAAATATGGAAGGCCTGAAATGCAAGATAGACGAATATTTCGAACAAAAGAAAAAAGAGATTGCAAAGATGTTTCCGGTAAAGGGGGGATAATGAACAGGACAAGGCACGTTTTGTTTTTTCTGTTTTTATTTTTTGCAGTATCCACAAGCCTTTACTCTGAATATGTAATGCACTACCACACCGTGAAAAAAGGCGAAAGCCTTTCGTCTATTGCCAGGAAATATAATACCAACGCCAAAAAATTAAAGAAACTGAACAATCTCAGGTCTTCGGTCATACAACCGAAACAGCGGCTTGTCGTTAAAAAAATAGAAAGTAAGACATCCGCGAAAAAAACCACTGCAAAGAAAACATCCGCCGCGACGGTTGCTTCCGCCGAAAATTCCGCATGGGGATACGAAACCCTTTACCATACGGTCAAAAAAGGCGATAACCTCACTTCGATAAGCAGGAAATACAACGTGTCCATATCCGGCATTAAAAAGGCGAACAACCTTAAAAACAGCACTATTGTCACGGGTCGCAGGCTGAAAATCAACGTGCCGCGCAAAATGCCTGACATTGAAACGCCTGACCCGATAATGACCGTAATGAGCGACAAGGTCTATTATAAAATCAAAAAGGGCGATACGATTGAAAAAATTTCGGGGCACTATAAAATATCTCCCGAAGAACTGAAAAAAGCGAATCTTCTTTCGGACGAGGATTTCAAGGAAGGGCAGGTCATAGTCATCCCGCCCGTGCCTATCGAGGAAAGCGTCCTTTCGGAAACGGAAATTCAGCAGGAGGCAGATTTGAGGGATTCTCTGATAAGGGATGCCTTCACATATCTCAACATGCCGTATAGACTGGGCGGCTCGGGAACAACTTCTATCGATTGTTCAACGCTTACAAAACTCGTCTACAGAAGTATCGGCATATCCATTCCCAACACGTCCGCCGTACAGTTTAAAGAAGGCATGCCGATAGACAAGAACTTAATGGCCAAAGGCGACCTTGTTTTTTTCAAAAGGCGGGGACAGGTGGGGCACGTTG
This sequence comes from uncultured bacterium, assembly GCA_964413825.1. Classification (GTDB taxonomy): domain Bacteria; phylum Ratteibacteria; class UBA8468; order B48-G9; family JAFGKM01; genus JAFGKM01. Next base: position 7,842 of record CAYPTS010000006.1, on the reverse strand, counting down.
GAATCTACGTCGGCAACGACCTGTTCATACACGCAAGCAATGCGGAAAAAAAGGTTACCGTCGCTTCGCTCGACAACTCATACTTCAGGAGAAATTTTGCAGGGGCAAGAAGATACCTGCCCGAAGACAAGTCGCTCCTGGCAAGGAGATTCAAAGATGTTATCGGCGAATAACGGCTGCAGGTGGATGGAATTTTCATGGAACGGCATAACCGCAGTTATAATGGAAAATGACGTCATACGCATGGAAATTCTCGTAGACAGGGGTGCGGACATAGTTGAATTTCTTTACAAACCCGCGGATATAGATTTCATGTGGCGCAGTCCCGTCCCCTTGCATAAACCGTTTTCCCGCATTACCACCGCTCAGGGAAAACTCGGCAATTTCATGGATTACTACCCCGGAGGATGGCAGGAAATCTTTCCGAACGGCGGAGGACCTTGCGAATACAAGGGAGCCGTTCTCGGCCTGCACGGAGAAGTTGCCCTGCAGGCATGGAAATATTCCGTTACCGAAAACACGGGAGACAAGCTCTCAATGAAATTCTCCACGGAAACCTACAGAACTCCGTTTATTCTTGAAAAAACAATATCCATAAGAAAAAACAGCACAGAGGTAGCCATTGACGAAAAGGTTACAAACACAGCCGCTGAAGACATGGACTTCATATGGGGGCACCATCCGGCACTGGGCAAGCCGTTTCTGTCACAGGACTGCATAATAAAAATAAGGGGTGCGAAGGTATCGGTTGCGCAGGGAGACGGGAAGTCGTTCACAAACCTGAAACATGCGGCGGGAACGTGGCCGGTTGTTGAAGCGGCGGACGGCAAAAACATGGTGGATATAAGCATCTGTCCAGCGGAAGAGGACCGGGTTTCCGAAGTGATGTTTCTATCGGAACTAAAGGAAGGACGGTATGAAGTGTTCAACCAGAAACTGAAGGTCGGATTCAAACTGGAATTTCCGGTTGATATATTCAAATACTTATGGTTCTGGAGGATTGCAAAAGGAAGTTTCAATTATCCGTGGTACGGAAGAACCTACAACGTCGCACTTGAACCTTTCTCAAGCCTGCCCAACCTTGCGGAAGCGGTAAAAAGAGGCGACAGTTTGAACCTGAAACAGGGGAAAAGCCTTTCCGCAACCGTTAAGGCTTCGGTGACCACAGGGTAAAACAAATCCCGACTGAACAAGTAAAATCGCAACTTTTCACAGATTGTCATTGCGAGGAGCGAAGCGACAAAGCAATCTGAATGACAAATGGAGAGGTTGAAAAGCAAGATGGAAAACTATGAAATAGTAATCGGACTCGAGGTTCATACGGAACTGCTTACAAAATCAAAGATGTTCTGCGGCTGTTCAACAAAGTTCGGTTCACAGCCAAACAGCCAGGTATGTCCTGTATGCGCAGGATTTCCCGGCACACTGCCGGTAATGAACAGAACGGCGATTGAACTGGCATTAAAAGCCTCTGTCGCTTTCGAATGCAAGATTGCCCCGTTTTCCAGATTTGCAAGAAAAAATTATTTTTATCCCGACCTGCCTAAAAATTATCAGATTTCACAGTACGAGGAACCCCTTGCTTCCGACGGCCGGCTCGTAATCGACGGAAAAAACATCAGGTTGAAAAGAATCCATATGGAAGAAGATGCCGGAAAACTTATTCACTCGCAGGAAAAAAGCGGTTCATCATTCGTAGACCTGAACAGAAGTTGCGTACCTCTGATAGAAATCGTTACCGAACCGGATATCAGGAGTTCATCGGAAGCGGAAAAATTTCTCGTATCCCTGAAAAGAATCCTCGAATATCTCGAAGTGAGCGACTGCAACATGGAAGAAGGCTCTTTAAGGTGTGACGCAAACATTTCTGTACGGAAAAAGGGAGCAACGGCGCTGGGAGTAAAAACCGAAATCAAAAATATGAATTCTTTCAAAGCTGTCAGGAAAGCCCTTGACTACGAGGCGTGCAGGCAGATATCGGCAATTAAAAACGGCGGGAAACTAAAACAGGAAACCCGCCTCTGGAATGAAACGCTTCAATCCACGGAGGAAATGCGCAGCAAGGAAGAAGCTCACGACTACAGGTATTTCCCCGACCCGGACCTGGTTCCTTTTACCGTTGACGACAAGTGGGTAGAAAAAATAACGGCGCAGGTCGGAGAACTGCCGGAGCAGAGAAAAGAGCGGTTTTCGAAAGACTACAGTCTTTCCGAGTACGATGCAGAGGTTCTCACCTCGTCAAAAGGCACTGCGGACTTTTTTGAAAAGTGCGCCGCGAAAGGACAGAAGCCCAAGATAATCGCAAACTGGATTATGGGCAACCTTTCCGCACTGTTGAAATCCGTCGGAGTGAAAATTGAAGATTCGCCCGTAACCCCCGACGACATTATACAAATCGTAACACAGATAGACGGCGGCAGGCTGACTGGCAGTGCCGCAAAGACGGTTCTCCATGAATGCTTCCGCACCGGGAAAAAACCCGAAGAAATAATCAAGGAAAAAAATCTTGTTCATATCACCGACGAAGAAACAATAAACGCAGTCATAAATGAAACCCTGCAGGAAAACCCTAAAGCCCTGCAGGACTATAAGAACGGGAAAGAGCAGGCGGTTTCGTTTCTTATCGGGCAGATAATGAGAAAAACCAGGGGGCAGGCAAACCCCGCAATACTGAAGAAAAACCTGCTTGAACGCCTGAAATCACAAGACAATAAAGGAGAAGATTCAAAATGAAGAAAAAGATGCTTTTGGTAGCTATAGGATTGATTTCCCTGACGGTAATTATCGGCGGCGATGCGCGTGTTTCGCAGGCGCGCAGACAGGAAGAAGAGGTATACAGAAACATCGAACTCTTCATCGATGCAATGCAGATAATAGACGAGCAGTACATCGAACCCGTCGAGAACAAGCAACTGATATACGGGGCATTGAAAGGAATGCTTTCCCTCGACCCGTACAGCGCATTTCTCGAGCCTGAAATGAAAGAAGAACTTCAGATAGAGACAAAAGGCGAGTTTCACGGCGTCGGCATGGAAATAACGCTTAAAGACGGAATTATAACTGTAGTAAGCCCGATAGAAGAGACTCCCGCATGGAATGCTGGAATAAAAGCCGGCGACAAGATACTGGAAATAGACGATGAGTCGACCAAAGGGCTTTCAACCTTTGAAGCCGCACAGAAACTTAGAGGAAAAAAAGGCACGGAAGTAACTATAAGCATTTTGCGCACAGGCCTTAAAGAATTGAAAAAGATTACACTCGTCAGGGATGTGATAAAGGTCAAATCCATACGGGAAAAGATAATTGACAGCCGCATTGCCTACGTCAGGGTGCGGGATTTCCAGGAAAGAACCGCCGCAGACCTCAGAAGGGTGCTGCAGGAACTGAACGGGAACAATATAGAAGGGCTGGTACTCGACCTGCGAAACAATCCCGGCGGACTGCTCACCTCCGCAATAGACGTAAGCGAGTTGTTTCTGCCTAAAGGAAAACTTATTGTTTATACACAGGGCAGACAGGAGCAGGACAGGAACACATTTAACAGCAGAAGTTATCCCGTGTGGAACAAACCTGTAGTTCTCCTGTTTAACCAGGGAAGCGCCAGCGCATCGGAGATAGTCATAGGCGCCTTGAAGGACAACATCAAAGAAACAATCACTGTCGGCATGAAAACTTTCGGAAAAGGGTCTGTCCAAAATCTCATACCTCTTAAGGACGGTTCGGCGCTAAAACTCACGATAGCGCATTATTACACGCCTTCAGGAGTCTGCATTGAAGGAAAGGGGATAAAACCCGACATCGAGATTGAACTGCCGGAAATCGATTCCGAAGAACAGATTATCATTCCGGGCGAATCCGGCGACGTGCAGTTCGAAAAAGCGGTTGAAATGCTGAGACAGTCTCTTGAAAAATCATGACAAAAAACGGCAGAAATAGGAATTTGGGCGGCAACAGGGAATTTTCTCCGTTCGTACCGCTTGCTATGTTCATAGTGTTGTGCATTCTGCTGGCGGCCATAGGACTGTTCCGAGAATTTAAAAAAGATGCCCACGGACCCGTCAACCCGCTTTCTGTAATTGAAAAAAAACTTTCTTTGCGGGTAAAAAAACGTCCTCCGGCACCGCCGCCGACAGGCAAGGTGCGCATAGCGCTGGTTATAGACGATATGGGCTGGAACAAGGAAATCTCGAAAGAAATTGAAAAAATAAACAGACCTCTAACCCTTTCATTCCTGCCGAAAGCACCTTACAGCAAAGACATTTTCGACGCTATGAAAAAAAACGAGCATTTTGAGCTTATACTTCACCTGCCTCTGGAACCCGGGCCGCCGGCGCAGTGCTTTGATAAGGGCTTGATAAAAACCGGCATGTCGAAAGAAGAGATAGTCAGACAGTTCAGTGACAACATCCATGATTTTTATCCGCACGTGAAAGGAATGAATAACCACATGGGTTCGCTTTTCACCGCGGATGAAGAAAAAATGCGGATTTTATTGGCGGAAGCACAGTCAAAAAACATGTTTTTCGTCGACAGCATGACAACGAAAAAAAGCAGGGGCTACGAAATAGCCAAAGAGATGGGAATAAAAACCGCTCAAAGGGACGTTTTCCTTGACAACGAATCAAGTCCCGCGTACATCGAGAAACAGGTGCGGGAACTCGTTGAAACCGCAAAAAAACAGGGAACGGCAGTCGGCATAGGGCATGCGAGGAAAAACACCATATCCGTTTTGAAAAACATAATTCCAGAGATTGAAAAAGAGGGCGTTGAAATAGTTCCCGTTTCAGCCCTTCTCGAATAACGCCATGACAATCCTCGGAATAGAATCCTCATGCGATGAGACCGGAATCGGCCTGCTTGAAAACTACCGGCTTCTTGTCAATCTTGTGGCAAGCCAGGAAGAAATACACTCTCCATACGGAGGCATCGTTCCTGAACTGGCAAGCCGGGCACACGTCGAAAAAATAGACCAACTGTTTATAAAAGCCCTAAAGCAGGCACACATAACCCCAGATGATATAGACTGCATCGGCGTCACCAACCGCCCCGGACTGAAAGGGTCGCTCATGGTGGGAGTCTCTTTTGCTTGCGGGCTCGCGTACGCCCTGAACGTGCCTCTTTACAAGGTGAACCATATTTATTCGCATCTTGCGGTAAATTTTCTTAATTCGGACGTTGAATTCCCTGCCGCCGGTCTTGTCATATCCGGCGGTCACACGACGTTTTTCCACATGAAAAGCCCCGTTGAATTTGCCGTTGCGGGCAGAACGCTCGATGACGCATGCGGTGAGACTTTTGACAAGGCAGGGAGAATACTTGAACTCGGATTTCCCGGAGGTCATTTCATAGAGAAGGCGGCGGAGCAGGGCGATGAGAATAAAATCCCTTTTCCTGTTGTCCTAATGGGAAAAAACTCGCTGGATTTCAGTTTCAGCGGACTTAAAACCTCGGTTTTGTACTATGTCAAAAAACACGGACTCGAAAACGTACCGGATATATGCGCGGGATTTCAGAAAGCGGTAGCGGATACGCTTGAGAAAAAAACACTTCGCTTTCTTGAAAAGTACCGGGTCAAATCGTTTTTACTCGGAGGCGGGGTAGTGCAAAACAAGTACATACGGAACAGATTCCAGAGATTGCTCGAAAAACGCGATGTTAAACTATTCATTCCGGACGGAAAGCTCTGCATGGACAACGGAGCAATGACTGCCGTTATGGCGCATTTCCTCGTTAGTTACGGAGTAAAACCTTCTGAAAACACCATCGAAGTCATCCCCACTTAACTTTTATTGCTTTTACTTGTCTGCACTGCATATTTAAAAAGTTGACTCAAAGTAAAATTTTTATTAAAATATAGAAAAAAATCGCAGAAAAAGGAGGTTGCGGTGCTCCATACCCAAAAATCGCGGGAAATGTTTATTACGCTCCTCGAAATTAACAATGAACTTTCTCTGATTGATTCTTTTGATGATTTGTGCTACCGTGCGGTGGAACTGGCAGTTACCAGATTGGGTTTTGACCGCATAAGCATATGGTTTCCCGGGGAAAAACCGGATGAAATCGTCGGTTCGTTCGGTACTGACGAACACGGGAAAACCAGGGATGAACGCGGAAGTGTTGTCTATTTTAACAATGCGGAAATAGCGCGCAAGGTACGGTTGTTGTCAGCGCCTCAGGTTCTTAAAAAACACGGCAACCTTTACAACAATAAAGGCATAAAAGTCGGTACAGGCACGTGGGCATGCTCTGTGCTCTGGTGTGGAAAAAATAACGTTGGCTACGTTATAACGGATAACCTTTTTTCCGGTAAACCCATAAATACCCGCCTGCTGGCATTGTATGCAGCAACCTTCGGACACCTGTATGCGTTGAAAACAACAAAAACGTTCCTTGCCAAGAGCGAAGAAAAATACAGGGAACTGTGGGACAATGCTCCGGTTGCCTACCATACGCTTGATACGCAGGGAATTATTACCCGCGTCAACAAAACCGAATGTATAATGCTCGGCTACACCCAGAAAGAAATGCTCCACCGCCAGATTTTTGATTTTGTCATTCCGGAACAGCGCAAGGAAGCAGAACGAAGGTTTGCACTGAAAATTGCGGGCAAAACCGTATTGAAAGCGGAAAACCGCTCTTACCTGCGCAAGGACGGGACGCAAATAATCGTTTCTATTACCGATAAACTCAAACGCGACTATTCCGGAAAAATAACCGGAATACGCACCACGATGATAGACATTACCGAACAGAAAAAAGCCGAGAAGACGATTAAGCAACTTGCTTATACCGACCAGGTTACAGGACTGCCTAACCGGCTCTATTTCAACGACCGCCTGTCGGCGGAACTCCGGCGAGCGGGAACCTCGCGGCACAAATTCGCCCTGGTTATACTTGACCTTGACAATTTCAAAACAGTAAACGATACCATGGGGCATATAGCGGGAGACAGACTTCTGAAAGAGATTGGCGAAAGACTGGCAAGCATTCTGAAAACCGGCGATTGCGTTGCCCGCATGGGCGGAGACGAATTCCTTATACTTCTGCCGGACATACGTAAAAAAGACAACGTCGGCGCCATAGCGCGAAAAATCCTCAATACTCTCATCATGCCGTTTCCTCTTGACGGGCGCATACTCAAGACTACGGCCAGCATAGGCATTGCATTGTTTCCATCCAACGGCACAACCGAGGAAAACCTGCTAAAAAACGCGGATATCGCAATGTACGAAGCAAAAAAAGCCGGGCGCAACACCTGGCGCTGCTTTAAAACATCGTTGAAAAACCTGTCAAAGAAGAACTGAGCGGTTCTTAATCACTACGAAATCTGAAATTCCTCTGTCATAATGCCCTGTTCAAACATAGTTATAATTCCTGCGGAAAATCAGGGAGACAAAAAAGACTTGACTTTTTGTTTTTTTATGATTTAATATATTATATGTTAATATTAAATATGTAGGAGGATGCAAAGTGATTCTGAAAGAGAAATTGAAGAGAAGCATAGAAAAATCTGAACCGGTATATAAACAGATAAAGGATATCCTTAGAGAAGAAATTCTTCTAAACAGAGGAGAAAAGATTTTTTCCCAGAGGTATATAATACATAACTTTAATGTCTCGACAATTACTGCTCAGAGGGTATTGAATGACCTTGAAGAGGAAGGTCTGCTGGAAAGGAAGGTCGGAAAAGGGAGTGTGGTCGTTTTTCCTTCAGAAAAGAGCACAAATGAACTGGGCATAATCTTTTTTGACATATTTAATCCGGAACAACCCTATATCTCGGAAATCGTGTCATTGCCGGTTTACTTTTCCCCAGTTTTTACCGATGAAAATTCCCCACCT